>NZ_CP136856.1:330000-610000 GCF_033807535.1 Oceanisphaera sp. IT1-181 | reverse complement strand
GCCATTGGCTAACGGCAGGCGCAATGGGAGCGGTGATCTTAGGCATGATTGCTCGCGTGTCATTAGGGCATTCCGGCCGACCGCTGGAAATCACCCGTATTATGGTGGTCGCTTTTGCTTTTATGATACTCGCCACACTATTACGTACTTTGCTGCCCATGATAGCGCCCAGTATGACCATGCAGGCTTATCACAGCAGTGCCGCCTGTTGGATTATCGCCTACGGACTTTTCTGCTGGGTTTATTGGCCAATTTTGAGTCAGCCAAGAGCAGATGGCCATCCGGGGTAACCCGCTGCGCGGGAATATTGAGGGTTGAGTGTTAAATCCTTAATGTTGAATAAAAAAACACACATAGCTAAAAGAAAAGCACCGAACCTTTGAGTTCGGTGCTTTTCTTTTTAGGCCTTTGATTTCAATTTAGCTGGGCGCTGAGTTACTGACTAAATACCAAGCCTTTATCATCTGCATCCAGCGCCAGCGGTTTGCCGGGCACTACTTTGCCAGACAATATGGCTTGCGCCAGCGGGTTTTCAATCCTTTGCTGGATGGCGCGCTTTAAAGGTCGTGCACCAAACAGCGGATCGAAACCGGCTTCGGTTAGCTGGTCTAACAGCGCCTCAGTAATCGTCACCTCGAAGCCCTTGTCCTCTAAGCGCCCTATTAAACTCTGCAACTGGATACGGGCAATTGACTTAATTTGATCGACCGCCAAGGGATGAAACACCACTATATCGTCGATACGGTTGATGAACTCGGGTCTAAATTGCTGACTCAACACGCCCATCAACATCGCTTTCATGTCTTCATAACCGGTGTCGTCGTTATGCTCTTGAATAAGCTCTGAACCGATATTCGAAGTCATGATCACCACGGTATTTCTAAAGTCCACGGTGCGACCTTGGCCATCGGTGAGACGACCATCATCCAATACCTGCAATAAGATATTGAATACATCCGGGTGGGCCTTCTCTACTTCATCGAGCAAAATTACCGAATAGGGTTTGCGACGCACCGCTTCCGTTAAGTAACCGCCCTCTTCATAACCCACGTAACCCGGAGGCGCGCCCACTAAACGCGACACTGAATGTTTTTCCATAAATTCCGACATATCGATACGCACCATGGCATCGCGGCTGTCGAACAGGAAATCAGCCAGCGCCTTACAGAGTTCGGTTTTACCCACCCCAGTTGGTCCCATAAATAAGAAGGAGCCCACCGGGCGATTAGGATCCGATAAACCAGCACGACTACGACGAATGGCATTTGAAACCGCATCCACCGCTTCGTTTTGGCCAATCACCTGATCGTGCAGGCTGTCTTCCATACGTAGCAATTTATCTTTCTCGCCTTCGAGCATCTTCGCCACCGGAATACCGGTCCAGCGGGACAGCACATCGGCAATCTCTTCTTCGGTAACGCGGTTTTTTAATAGATGCTGTTCTTGCATCTCGGCTTGGCCGGCTAGGTCCAGTTGCTTTTCTAATTCTGGAATACGGCCATATTGCAGTTCAGACATACGGCCTAAGTCACCGGCACGGCGGGCCACTTCTAATTCGCGGCGCACTTGTTCAAGTTCCGATTTAATGTTTTGCGTGCCCGCCATGGCGGCTTTCTCTGACAGCCAGATTTCTTCTAAATCAGCGTATTCGGCTTCTTTGGTGGTCAGTTCATCTCGAATGATCTGCAAGCGCTTAATGCTGCCTTCGTCGTCTTCTTTTAACAGCGCTTGTTCTTCTAACTTAAGCTGAATGATGCGGCGGTCAAGTTTATCTAGCGGCTCCGGTTTGGAGTCAATTTGTAAGCGAATGCTCGAGCCCGCTTCATCAATCAAATCGATGGCTTTATCAGGCAACTGACGGTCGGCAATATAACGGTGAGATAGTACCGCGGCCGCCACTATGGCCGGATCGGTGATTTGCACATGATGGTGCAGCTCATAGCGCTCTTTTAGGCCGCGCAAGATGGCAATGGTGTCTTCCACTGACGGCTCGTTAATGAGTACCTTTTGGAAACGGCGCTCTAATGCGGCATCTTTTTCAATGTATTGACGGTATTCATCCAGCGTAGTGGCGCCCACGCAATGTAACTCACCGCGGGCAAGGGCGGGTTTTAGCATATTACCCGCATCCATGGCGCCTTCGCCTTTACCGGCGCCGACCATGGTGTGCAGCTCATCAATAAACAAGATCACTTGGCCTTCTTCTTTGGCCAGCTCATTGAGCAGTGATTTAAGGCGCTCTTCAAACTCACCGCGATATTTAGCGCCAGCAATCAGCGCCCCCATATCGAGGGACAATACCCGTTTACCTTTTAGGCCTTCGGGCACTTCATTATTAATGATGCGTTGAGCCAGCCCTTCGGCAATCGCCGTTTTACCCACACCCGGTGCGCCTATCAACACTGGGTTGTTTTTGGTACGACGTTGCAGCACTTGAATAGTGCGGCGAATTTCATCGTCACGACCAATCACAGGATCCAGTTTGCCTTGCTCGGCGCGCTCGGTGAGATCAATAGTGTACTTTTCTAACGATTGGCGATTTTCTTCCGCATTCGGATCGTCGACCTTTTGCCCGCCACGCACTTCTTCGATGGCCTTGCTTAAGTTCTCTTTGCTTAAGCCCGAGCGTTTAAGCAGCTCACCCAACTCGCCTTGTTCACCTACGGCAGCCAACAAGAACAATTCTGATGAGATGTAAGTATCTTTGCGCTGCTGCGCTAATTTATCGCACTGATTTAGCAATCTCGCCAATACCGGCGAGACCTGCACATCAACGCCTGAACCACTAACCTTGGGCAAGCGCTCCACGGATTTATCTAGCTCTACACGCAAGGTGTTGCCATCAACGCCAGCATTGCTCAACAGCGGACGCAAAGAGCCGCCCTCTTGATTAAGCATGGCAATCAGCAGATGTGCAGGCTCTATATAGGCATGATCTCGCCCCACCGCCATCGACTGAGCATCTTGCAGGGCAAGTTGAAATTTACTGGTAAGACGATCGAGTCGCATCAGAGCTTTCCTCCAACAACCCGCTCACAGCGGGAAAAGATAGATGTTTACTGATACTAAAGATGGGGGGGAATGGTGAAAATTCAAGCTTTGGGTGAAAGAAAGTATAGCGCCGCGCTTACCCGCTGAGCGAGAATGTTGAATGCTTAATTTTTAATGTTGAATGAAAAGAAATCGCCTTTCACTCAACATTCAGCATTTAAAATTCAACATTTTCGCGCAGCGTAGAGTCACTCCAACCAAATCAAGCTGGCTTGGCGGCCGATTTTTGGCTCGCGTCGATACGAGAAAAAACGCTCAGAGTCGGTATAAGTACAATAGCCGCCGCCGTAACACTGGGTTACGCCCGCGGCGGCCAAACGTAAACGCGCCAGCTGATATATATCCGCCAGCCACTTATCACTATCTTTATCACTATGCGCCACAAAAGCCGCAGCGGTCAGCGGCGAGTGCGCGATAAAAGCAGCACGCACTTCGCCGCCTACTTCAAAAGCGCTCGGGCCAATGGCAGGGCCTAGCCACACCATTACGGTGGCAGGAGCCACATTCATAGCCTGCAAAGTGGCTTCTAATACGCCATTTGCTAAGCCACGCCAGCCCGCGTGAGCTGCCGCCACTACCGTGCCAGCGGTATCACAAAATAATACCGGCAAGCAATCGGCGGTCATAATGGCGCACACCTGCCCTGGCGTACGACTCAGTACGGCATCAGCTACTGGCGTGGCTGTGGCATCCAAAGACAAGGGCAAAGTAACCACGCCCGTGCCGTGCACTTGCTCTAACCACACCGGCGCATTGGATAAATCTAAGTGGCTCGCTAACAGCGCTCTATTACGCTGCACATCGGCAAGGTTATCGCCGACGTGGGTGCCCAAATTTAAGCTGGTATAAGGTGGCGCACTCACGCCACCGCTGCGCAGAGTTTGCGCACTGCGCACATTGGACGGTACCGGCCAGTGTGGCTGGATCACGTTCATCACGTTAGCTCCTTAGCTTTACAGAGCTAGGTCCACACCAACTCATCCGGATGAGCGGCGGTGTCGGCTTTTAACAGCTTAATCAGCTCTACAAAATCATCAGGTAATGGCGCCTGCCACTCCATCATTTCGCCGGTAATGGGGTGCTCTAAGCGCAATAATACCGCATGCAAGGCTTGGCGTTTAAACTCGCGTAAAAAGGCCAGCAATTCAGGCTCGGCGCTACGCGGTGGCTTCATACGACCACCGTAAGTCGGGTCACCAACTAACGGATGCTGTAAGTGCGCCATGTGTACGCGAATTTGGTGCGTGCGGCCACTTTCCAGGCGCAGGCGTAGGCGAGTATGGGCACGAAACTTTTCCATCACTCGATAGTGGGTGCGGGCCGGTTTACCGGACGGCACCACCGCCATTAGGATGCGTTGCGTAGGATGACGACCAATATTGGCGTCTACCGTACCGCCCGAGGTCATGTGGCCGATAGCAACCGCCTCATACTCACGGGTGATTTCTCGGCCCTGCAGCGCAGTCACCAGATGGGTTTGCGCGGGTATGGTTTTCGCCACCACCATCAGTCCGGTGGTGTCTTTGTCTAGGCGGTGCACTATGCCGGCGCGCGGCACTTCGGCAATGCTTGGGCAATAATGCAACAAGGCATTGAGCATGGTGCCACCGGGCGTACCCGCACCAGGATGCACCACTAAACCCGCAGGTTTGTTAATGACCATGATGTCATCGTCTTCATAGACGATGTCTAACGGGATATCTTCCGGGTCAAAGCGCACATCGTCTTCAAGTTCGGCATTGATCTGAACTTGCTGACCTAGGGTCACTTTAGCCCGGGGCGTATTGGCGACTTCGCCATCCACTGTTACTTGATCCAACTGGATCCACGTCTTGATCCGAGTACGAGAATAATCTGTAAACATTTCCGCCAAGGTCTGATCTAAACGTTGACCATGTTGGTGTTCGGCGACGGTGCCGTTTAATTCGATTTGCTGGCTCATAGCGACACTGGTTACCAAATGATGTTTAATTGGGTATTCTAGCGTTTCTTGACGCTGAGTTAATCAGTTTCCGCAAACTTGACGCTTAAATCGCAAAAATGGACTCTTTACATGGCTAAACAACGACGCGTATGGCTCACTTTGACCCTTGCCTTGGCATTAGCGGCCACTGGCTGCTCGAGCACTAAAAAAGATTCGGTGCCAGATGAGCCACCAGAAGTACTGTATCAAGACGCACAAGCTCGCTTACAGTCGGCCAATTACATTCGTGCCGCTGAGCTACTCGAAGCCATGGACTCCCGTTATCCGTTTGGGGCTTACTCTAATCAAGTGCAGCTGGATTTAATCTATGCATATTATAAGCAAGATGACTCGGCCCGCGCCTTGGCCAACATTGACCGCTTTATTCGCTTAAATCCTAACCATCCGAGCGTGGATTACGCGCAATATATGCGCGGCCTCACAAACATGGCCATCGATCATAATTTCTTCCAAGAACTGCTTAATATCGACCGTACCGACCGAGATCCGGCCTACGCTCGTCAAGCCTTTGCGGATTTTCGCCAATTGCTGCGCCAATACCCCAACAGCGCCTATGCGGCAGATGCGCGTTTACGCATGATCAGCCTTAAAAATCGTTTAGCTCAATACGATTTAGCGGTCGCCCAGTTTTACATGAAGCGCGGCGCTTGGTTAGCCGCCGCCAACCGCGCCAAACAGGTAGTCGAGTCTTACCCAGACACCGACACCTTGCAGCCAGCATTAACCATAATGGCTAACGCTTATAACACCCTCGGTTTAACCGAAATGGCCAACAACGCCAAAGCGGTGCAGCGAGCCAATTTCGCCGGCAATTAACTGATTTAGCCAAGCATTAAGCAATAACCATCAACCCCGCATTAGCGGGGTTTTTTTATTTCTGAAGATAAAAATCGCGTAATACGTAATTTCCTTGTAGAGGCCGACTTTAGCCGGCCGGTTTTGTGCAACAAAACTAAAAAACAATAACTCCCCCCCGAGGCTATGTTTGAGTTAATCGTTGAAAGCTATACTTGAATCAGTCACCTCGTAGGAGGCAGAAAGATGAAGAGTACAGGTTTCGCCAAACTTAAACGCCAACTGACTGAACTCCTGCCCCGGCAGCGGCATGAACTGCTGATACTGCTTCAGCAACCAGACTCGTTTCCCGAGCTCATTGCTCGACTAGAAGAACTCACCGCTTCACACCCAACATGCCCTCATTGCCGCGATGGAGCTCCCTATAAGTGGGGAAGCATGAATGGCAGACAGCGTTACCGCTGCCGGGCTTGCAAGAAGACATTTACCTCTCTGACCGGCACGCCACTTGCTGGGCTTCGAATGGCTGAGCGGTGGTTGGAATATGCGGAGCAGATGATGGAATCCACAACACTTCGCAAAGCCGCCAAAAAGTGTCAGATAAACTTAGGTACATCATTCAGGTGGCGACACCGCTTTCTGCAACTGGTTGATTATACTAAGTCTTCTGAGCTGGGCGGTATCGTCGAAGCCGATGAAACGTTTATACGTGAATCCTTCAAAGGCAAGCGGGATCTCAGTAAGAGAAAACCTCGCCGCCGTGGTAGCGATAAGAAAAACATTAAGTGGGTCAAAGTGATGGTACTGCGCGACCGCAACCACAACGAAGCCGACTTTGTAATGAAACGCTTTACGCTCAGAAAGCTGGAACGCTGCCTGCTGCCGCGATTACGGTCTGGCGCTGTGCTCTGTAGCGATGGCCATCTTAACTACGAGGCGTTGGCAGCCAAACATCACTTGCTTCACAAGCCGGTTAACAGCAGTGCCGGTCAGCGGGTACGTGAAGATATATTCCATATCCAGGGTGTGAATGCTTATCACAGTCGACTGAAGCAATGGATAATGCGTTTTCATGGTGTCGCCACCAAGTACCTTCACCGTTACCTTGGTTGGTTCAGGTGGTTTGAGCATACAAGGAAGGCTGATGCTCAAACCATTGATTTTATATGGCAATGTGCGGTTCAGCCGCGCTTTCAACAACTAAAGCGAACATAGCCCCCCCCCGATCCGACAGGGGTGCTCTATCTGTAAAGATGACGTTGATGGATTTATTCGTAGTGCCGCTACGCGCCATTTTGTAGCTTCGCGCTTTAGCTGCGAATTCTGCGAAGCAGAAAAATTAGTTCTAACATGCCCGCTAGCGCACCCATAACCACCCCACCAAAAATGCTATTTCTCATTCAATTTTAAAATTATTTAACCGAAAATAACTCCATAGCGATGCTTAACGCTAATCGACCAATTAAATTCAAATAAAAATAAATTCACAGAAACAAAACTGCTGCGTCACTAACTTGCGCAGGATCAACAAATCGCTTTGCATTTCGCTATTTAAAGTTGCAATAAAATCATAACCTGCTAAAAATAGCTCCGCTTGAGTCAATTTTAAGACGTTTACTGCCTATATGCGGTGCCTACCCGTGTAAACACAGTAATAACACTAGGTCGATAAATAGCCTGAAGCCCCAAGATTTTCATTCAAAGTAAATGAAGCCAGCCTCTGCTGCGGCGCTACTTATGCTCCACTAAAATAAGTGGTTTAACTAAGTAAAGCCTGCACGGCATACATCGGTAAGCACCGAATAAAAACAACAAGGAATTGGATAGCATGACGTTTAATAAATCTGTTTTGGCAATGGCCGTGGCCGTTGCTATTTCTGCACCTGTGTTTGCAGTTGATACTAACGCTGGCAACATCGACCTAACAGGTACAGGTCAGGTCATCATTGGCGGCGCAGGCGCACAAAATATTAACGTAGCTCCAAGTGCAACTGCAGATTTATTTGCTGATCAACGTCCAAGTGATAGCAACAAAGGTCAGCATTCTAGTAATGCTCTTTATTTCAGCAAAAATAGCTCTTTGATCGAAATTAAAGATGCTAACTTAGACAGCATGGATTTCGACCTGCGTGATGCTAACAGTTCAGACCAAAAAGAAGAATTTCTTACCGAAGGAAAGAAAAGTACTTTTTTAATCAATAATGTTGTCGCTAAGCAAGCTTTTATTGAAACAAATGGTGCCCATATTGGCCAAGACGGTGACGCCGCTGCTATCGAAATAAAAAACAGTAATTTAACTGGCTATGAGTTTGACATAGAGCCTGGCGATGACCCTATCCCAGAAATTTTTGTAGGCCACAAGGAACTCATAGTTAATAACGGCGGCTCTATCGTTACCGATAATACCGACAACCTTCCAGATTCATATCCTACCGGTGGCAACGCAATTGATATCAGCAGCAGCACCATAGATGGTCTGATTATTAACGAAGACAACTGGAGCAATACCGAGAATATACAAAAATCAGCTGAAATTCTCTCAATGACCGGATCAGCCATTTCAGTAAGAGACAGTAAATGGCGTGGTGGTGTGGTCAACGATAACTCTTTGATTGAAGGCAACATAGCGGGTATCGAACTTATCAACACAGACTTCGATGGTGCTATTATCAACGAAGATAATGGTGTTATTTCTGGCTCATACGGCATTGCTTTATTCACATCGGGTGAAAAAAATACTAAGTACACTGGAAATATTGAAAACTCAGCCTCTATCGTCGGCGGAAGAGTGGGCATAGGCCTCAGTGGTAATACAGCGTTCAATGGTACTATTAACAACGAAGGTTTGATTTTTGGTGGGAGCGAAGGTATCCATATTGCCGATAGCGTAACTGGCAATATCACCGTTAATCAGCGGGCAGGCGAATTATCCGGCAGTGATACTGCACTGCGTATGAACAAGGTCACTCGAACTAACTATACCGGCGGCCAGATCAACGGCAATGTTGAAAATAATGGCGGTACTTTCTACGTAGAAGGTAACCGTACTATTGCTGGTGATTACGTTCAAACTTCAGGCTCTACTTTAGCAATGGGCTTGCATAAAGAAACCAGTTTGACTGCTAATAACTTCAATTTAGCAGAAGGCAGCAAAGTATTAATTGATCTGAGCCGAGGCGATCTTTACGTGCAGAACGGCACTAAAGTTGAGCTGTTAAAAGGTAACGTTACTGATACCGGTGTTAACTACGCTGTTAACTCTAACTTAGTAAAAGTAGCTACTACCGAGCGCAACGTAGCCGGTAACTTAGTATTGACGTTTGACAGGACTTCTTTTACTCAGTTAGTAGCTGATGCTATCAAAACCGGTAAATTCAACGGCCTGCAAGCTAATAACGTGGCCAGTATGGCCACTGTATTGCAAAAACTTGATACTCTCGCTCAAACCAACCCAGCTATAGCCAAACTACTAAATAGCCTAGATGGTAGCCCTGAAAGCTTTACCTCTTTACTGCCAGACGTGTCTGGTGCAAGCGTAGCCGGTGCCATGAGTGCTGTAAGCCAATCTGGCTCACTGGTTTCTGTGCGCGCGACTAGCTTAGCATCCGGCGATATGCTGGATAACGGCGGCATGTGGGTTCAGGGCTTAGTGTCTAAAGGTGATCAAGATAACCGCAATGGTGAAGCTTACGACGTAAAGAGCAACGGTTTTGTGCTGGGTGCCGATACTAAACTCGATACCGGTTTAGTTGTAGGTGCGGCTTATAGCTTCATTAATACAGACAGCACCACTCAAAACAGCAATACCGACTCTGACTATCACATGGCCACCGCTTATGCGTCGCAAGCCATAAATCAAATATTATTAGACGGTCAGGCTTACTACGCTTGGGGTGACAACGATGGTCGTCGTAACATTGGCACCACCTCCAACTACGACAGCAGCCTGTACGGTGCGCGCGTAGGTGCCGGTTATCAGTATGACGTTGCTCCTGCTACTCACCTAATACCAACATTGTCTCTAGAAGCATCTCGCTTATCCGTAGATGGTTACACTGAAACCGGTTCTATTGCCGCGCTACAGATTGATAGCCAGAACTTTAACCGCTTAGAGTTAGGCTTAAACACCGAGTTGAGCAAAGACTATCAGTTACGTAATGCCATGCTGACGCCAAGCGTTAACGTCGGTGTATTCCATGACTTTGAAGGTAAAGCGCAAAACAGCACGGTAGCCTTTGCTGCTGCACCGGCTGAAACCTTTAAGGTTACCGGTTCTAAGCCAGAGAAAACGCGTTATGTAACCGGCGTGGGCCTAGACATTGTCAGCAATGAACTGCTGACCGTGAGTGCAGAGTATAACTACAACTGGAATAACGATGGCTTTGACGCCAACTCAGGCGCGCTGAAATTCCGTTGGGATTTCTAAGCCGAAAAATTAGCGCCCGGCGCCCAGCACTACGCGCCCAGTTAAGCTAAATACTAACCAAAAAGCGAACCCTAGGGTTCGCTTTTTTTATGAGGAAAATATAAAGAAATAAAACAAGCGCCCGTCTCCCGGAAAGCCAAACCCTCACTGTTTTTTGGCTATGATCTTTGTAGGGTACCCATATTTTACAAAAGATTTCTAACCGTTCTGCTTCGTAGAATTCGCAGCTAAAGCGCGAAACTACAAGAACTCGCAGCCACATGCCAGCTGGGCTGAAGAGCTTTCTCACTTCATCCTTTACTTAACTTCGCAGGCTTTTTGCAGTGCAGAGAATGCCGACCAATCAATTGCCCAAGGGCCATTATGATTGGCGTTGGCTACCTCATTTATCTGCACGCAGTGGCTACTTTGTATGGCGGCCAACTGCTGGTGCGTTAATTCAGGCGGTATTATTCTATCTTTGCTGCCGGTGTAATGCAGTTGTGGTAAGTCTGCTAACGCTGCTAGTAGAGCTTGGTTATGGCCATACTTTTCTTGTGCGGTACGATGAAAGCGATTAAAGCTCTCCGCGTCTAGGTTACCGGCAACCGTGACTAAGCCTGTTACTTGTGGCCCTTTCATATTCGGCTCTTTCACCTGCAGGAACTGGATCGCTAACTGAATGGCAATATTAGCGCCGCCAGAAAAGCCGATGAGTATAACTTCTTGCTCGCCTGTTAGCTGTTGCAGTGCGGCTTTAATATCTGCGGTTTCCGCAAAACGGCGATCGGTCCAGACGCTAAAGTGGCAACCGCGTGAGGTATCCATTAGATACTGGCAAGGGCGCCCTAGATATAACACTGAGCTATGTGTGTCGGCAGCGGCTAATTTAAGGCCCACTGGGTCGTGAGGCGTGGGATCGAGGGATGGCAGATGGCCATTACGCCAAGCGCGTCCATCCCCTTCTATATAGACATGTATCGGCGAGCCTGCCGTTATGCGCCCCCAGGCTTTAATCGGCAAGCGCGTCTCGACAGCAAGGGCGGTTAAATTGCCTCGTTCGGCTAGCTGCTCGGTCTGTAAATTGCGCTGGGCTGCGGATTGAGAGCTGCAAGCGGTCAGTATTAAGCTGGTAAGCAAGATAGCTGCAAGGCTAAAGCTGGTTTTCATAAAGATTCCATTCTTGATTCGAGAAAGCGCAGGCAGCGGATGCCGTACCAACACAGCGGCTCGGTGGAGCATAAAAGTATTGGATTAAGCTTGGTTATATCCTCAAAGCTGAGCTCAGGATAATTAGGCTCAAAGGCCAGCAGCTTATGGCTTAAACCTAAATGGGCAAATACCGAATAGATAAAAGTATGGCGGCCGATGCTCATATAGGGTTTGCGCCAAATCAGGTACAACCAAGGTCGCTCATCTGTTAACACTGAATTAGGTACGGCGTCTTTATGTGCCAGCAGTGGTAAAGCAGCAGGCTCAATAGCGACGGGATGATTGAGCAGCAATTGAAAACGAGCCGCCAGTTCGATTAAGCCGTAATTATTCAGCTGTTGCGCCAATAAGCGCAGTGCGCGGGGCATGTCTTGCACCGACTCGGCGTGCGTGGCGAAATACGGATACGGGCAGCTGTCTGCCATGGGCTTGGTGTTTTCTTCTTTATCAAAAATCACTAAGTCTGGTGACAATGCGGCTACCTTGTCCCATTGCACATCTTTGGTACCGCCCACCACTGCAATATCGGCTACTTCGTCGGCCGGATGAATGCAGTAACGCGTGCGCCCCACTACGTTAACGCCACAAGCCAGCAGGGTTTCGGTCCAAGACGGCACCATACAAACAACACGCATTTAAATTTCCTTACGTACAGAAGGTGAGAGGTGAAGCGTAAGGAGTGAGGCGAACACCGAACTTGCAGATTAAGATTGTTTATCTCCTCACACCTCACCATTTACGCCTCACTTACTTATAAGGGCAATGTCGGCAGCCGTTGCCGCAGCAATGGCCACGTTTTAAATGAAAGGCGGCGGTAAAGATCCAAAATCCATTCTCGATGTAATAATCTTCGTGTTCTCGCAAAGGTTCTGGTTCGGGTGGAGGTTCTTGATTCATTAGGGTCTCAGTTAAAACATTTAAAAATTAAAGATTGCTCGCCACGGAATCCACAGAACCCACGGAAAAATCAAGATGAGATAAGTGCGAGAAGTAAAAAATTTTATTTAATAAGTGCAAATCTTAAAAGACCTACAAACTTTCGGTTTATAGGTCCCTCTTTGGTCTTACGAATAAAATACTCTTTCAGATTTGATCTCTATTTTCCGTGGATTCCGTGGCAGAAAGGCCCATCATCTTTTTAGATTTTCGCAAAGTAGTCTTTTAAAAAAGTATCGAAGTCTACGAGATCTGATTGCTCAGTTTTGCGCTGGCGCGCCAGAGAGCGGGTGCCTTCTTCATCGAAGAAACTGTCTTCCCAATAACGGGGGCGACTTTCTTGTAGCTGACCGTGATAGTGTTTCGCCAAAGACAAGCCAAAGGGCAAGAGATCTTGCTGGCTTGCTTTAAGCTCACTCAATAACCGTGCCGAAAGCGTTAGCTCAGGATTTTGGATCATGGCCAAGTGCGTTTGATAAGCCTTGCCATAACAGCCTTTGCCACAACAGGCATCCAGCAAATCAGCCACGTCTTTCAGCTCACCAAAATACTGCTCGCCCAAGGCGGTTAAGCTTAAAGACTCGCCGCCCCACTGCTCTAATTCCAGACCAGGCTTGCGCCCTTCTAGCACCACTTTATTAAAATTACGGCGATTAAGGGCGATTTCATCTTGCTCTAAGGGTGCCGACGGCGTTAATAAGCACCACAATAAGAAGGTATCGAGAAAGCGAACTTGCGGCGCATCTATACCCACGGCTGCATAAGGATTTACATCCACAGAGCGCAGCTCTATGTATTCAATACCGCGGGTATTGAGCGCATCTGAGGGCTTTTCGCCGCTGTCTGCGGTGCGCTTAGGACGGATAGGCGCATACAGCTCATTTTCAATTTGTAGCACATTGGCGTTAAGCTGGCGGTATTCGCCGTCCACCTTAACGCCAATTTTGGCAAATTCCGGCGCATGGGTATTGATGGCGCGGCGCAGCGAGGAGACGTATTGATCCAAGCTGTCGACGGAGATATTAAGATCTGCTTGGTTATTATTGGTGTAGCCCAAGTCCGATAAGCGCAACGAAGTGGCATAGGGTAAATACAAGGTGCCTTTACCTAAGCGCTCAAAGGGCAGTTTATGGTCGGTGCCGGTTAAAAATGAACCGCACAAGGCCGGAGAGGCGCCAAACAGATAAGGGATTAGCCAGCCAAAACGATAGACGTTGCGTACTAGGCCTAAATACTTATCCGACACAAAATCTTGCAAGCAGTCATTCGTGCCCTCTGTGTTGTGCCATTCACTCCAAAAACTATCGGGCATAGAAAAGTTAAAATGCACGCCCGAAATCACCTGCATACGGCTGCCGTATCTGTGGTGCAAGCCTTGGCGATATAAGGTTTTCATCCTTCCTGTATTAGAGCTGCCATATTGGGCTAAGGGGATTGGTTCATCGCCGCCTTTTAGCAAACAAGGCATGCTTAACGGCCACAGTTGTTCGCCGCCTAAGTGGCGAATCACATAGCCGTGAACATCGCCCAGCTGTGCCAGTAGCACATCCACAGAATCAGAAACGGGCGTGATAAACTCCATCTGTGACTCAGAAAAGTCGGTGGTAATGTAGCCGTGAGTTAAGGCTGAGCCCAAAGACTGAGGGTGAGGGCTCTGTGCTAAGTTGCCGTCGGGATTAATACGTAAGCTTTCGCGCTCAATGCCGCGACGAATGCCTTTTATGGTGGGCAAACTTTGGGGCTGATACCAAGCTTGAATCCGTTCGGCCAGTGTTATATTTGATTTAGTCATAATTAGTTACTCTTTAGCACGGCCTCAACCAAGGGTGGTTGAGGCCGTGAGAGGTCTGGCCTCGTTACTCAATGGTAAAGTCGTATAAGGGTAGATGGAGTCCTTTCAGCGACTTTTCAAGCTTAGCCTTATCACCAACCACCACTATTACCATTTCTGCGGGGTCAAGCCACTGTGCGGCCAGCTCAGTAAGCTGTGCCTTGTCTACCTTGGCCACTATCTGTTGCTGCTTGGCCAAGTAGTCCGGTGACAATTTCATCATCGCCAGCTGTAATAAGAAACCGGCTTTGTCGCCTAATGTTTCGTAAGACAAAGCGTCTTGCTGCGAGTAGCTGCTGCGTAAATACGCCAGCTCCGCATCACTGGGGCCCTCTTTCTTAAACTGCTCAAACTCTTGCAAGATGTTTTTAATGGCGTCAGCCGTTACATCACCGCGCACATCACTGGCCACCAAGAACACGCCCGCATCACGATTACCGGTGAAGTACGAGTTGGCACCATAGGTGTAGCCCTTGTCTTCGCGCAGGTTTAAGTTGATGCGGCTATTAAAATTACCGCCCAAGTTAAAGTTCATTAAGCTGGCATGAAAGAAGGGCCCGGTGGCGTCTTGCGGCAACGCTCGGCGGCCAACTCTTAACACCGATTGCACCGCGCCTGGCACATCAACGATATAAATACCCGGCTTGGCAGGCTGTGGCTGCACCTCAACGGCGCTAATCTCGGGCGCCTCGCCTTGCCACTGGGTTAAAAAGGCAAAGTCTTGTTGGGCTTGGCTTTTTGATAAGTCGCCGGCAATCAATACATGGCCGTTAGCGGGATTGTAATAACGCTGATAATAATCACGCACTTGCGCGAGCGTAATATCGGCGACCAACTCGGCCTGACCATCATCGGGTAGCCCCATGCGGGTTTCACCGTACATGAGTTGGCGAAAGGCTTGTTGCGCTAACCAAGAAGGTTGATGACGGCTTTGTGCCATGCCTTCTAAGGTCTGCGCTTTTACTTTCTCAAAGTCTTGCTCGCGAAAACCCGGCGCAAATAACAGCTCTTCAACTAACGCCAGCGTTTGCGGCAAGGTTTCGGTCATGGTGGTGATGTTGATGAGGTTGGTATAAAAACCGTGACTAACACTGACACTCGCCCCCAATCGCTCCAGTGCTTCACTGAACTCGCCTGAACTAAGCTTCTTGGTGCCTTGGTTCATCATACTGGCCGTTAAGCTGGCCACGCCAACTTGCTCAGGGCTTTCTGTGCGCTGGCCACCGGGGAAGGCCATGATAATGGACACTGCTGGGATCTCGTCATTTACAGTACCTTGCAGCTGAATATTATTGCCAAGCTTAGCTTGCCATAACTCAGGTACTTTAATGGTGACGGGCTCGCCGGCGGCGGGCATTTTGCTGCGATCAAAATCGTCTTTCACTTCGCGCGCCACGAAATCCGTCTGTGGAGTCTGGTCTGCATTAGGTAAATCCCGCTTAGGCGTTTCATAGTTTGGCTCGGCGGCTTGCCAATCAAGGTGCTCTTTGGGTACCACGCTCAAGGCCGCCAGCGGCTTACTATGTAAATACTGCTCATACACAGCGCTCACCTGCTCTGGCGTGGTGCTGGCTAACTGACGCCACGCATTAATGGCAAACAAAGGATCTCCTTTTAACACCTGACCGCTCGCCAGTTGCCGAGACTTACCTCTGGTACTGTCGAGCCCTAAAATCAGATTGGCGCGCAATTCGGTTACCGCTTTATCTACGTCAGATTTTTTAATGCCCCGCTCGCTCAATTGGCCAATGATCAGCTCAATGTCTGCTTTAAGTGGCACTAAAGAGCCGTCTTTTGACGGGTTGCTGTACGCCCACACGCTTAAGGTGCAAGCCAGCTCGCCACAATAATGACTAGCACCGGCGCTCACCGCTTTGCCGGTTTCAACCAGCTCTTGGTATAACAGCGAGCTTTTGCCGCCGCCCAACACATTGGCCAGCACATCCAGCGCCGCTTCGTCCTCGTGGCCCAACCATACGGTGGGATAAGACAGATACAGCATCGGCATGCGAATACGTGTATCCACTAAGGTTTGATAGCGATTGCCCTCAAGTTTGGCCGGTTGTGGCTTGGCCGAGCTCACCTTGGGGCCTTGGGGAATGCTACCAAAATATTTATCGACCCAAGCGAGCGTTTGCTCGGTATCGAAATCACCACTGATCACTAAGGTGGCATTATTAGGGCCATACCAGCGGCTGAAGAACGCCTTTAGGTGATCCACATTAACGCGGTCTAAATCTTCCACATAGCCAATCGGCTGCCAGCTATAAGGATGGTCGCGGGGATAAAGTAACTCGCCCATGCGCTCGCCCACCAAACCATAAGGCTGATTATCGATGCGCTGGGCGCGTTCGTTTTTCACCGTATCTCGCTGAATTTCAAACTTATGCTGACTTACCGCTTCGAGTAAAAAACCCATGCGATCCGCTTCTAGCCACAACACTTTTTCTAAGTGATTGGCGGGAACCGTTTGATAGTAATTGGTTCTGTCTTGGTTGGTGCTGCCATTCATGCTGCCACCGGCTTCGTTGATCAGACGAAAGTGCTCTTGATCACCCACGTGCTTGGAGCCTTGAAACATCATGTGCTCAAAAAAGTGCGCAAAGCCGGTTTGCTCTGGCTCTTCCCGCGCCGAACCCACGTGGTAGGTCATCTCCACATGCACCAAGGGATCCGACTTATCGGTATTGAGCAGCAGGGTGAGTCCATTATCCAATTGATACATTTGATAGGGGATCACTAAGCCATCTTTTGATTTCTCGACTTGCTGCACTAATGTGGGGGCAGCCGAGACAAACATGGGGCTTAAGAGCAATAACAGAGACCAAAACTTCATGGGGTTTCCTTATGTTAAAGGCCGAGATGTTGAAAGCCGCAAGTCAAAATTAACCTTGTAGCAAGATTTTACCGCGCGTATGGCCCGTTTCAATCTGGCGATGCGCTAATTCACCCTCAGCGAGCGGATAAACATGACTGATTTCAACCCGCAGTCGCTGCTCGACTACCGCCTGCATTAACTTAGCCAGTTGTTGGTTGTCATTGTGCTTGAGCATGCCGGTGGCACTTAGGCCCAGAGCTTGAGCTGCAGCAATCACTTGATCGGCGGTATTGGTGGGCACGGTCACGACTCGCCCCCCTTTATTAACCTGAGATAACAGGCTAAGACCGGACTCGCCACCCACCAGATCCAGTAATAAATCGACCGGTGCCAGTGCCGCCAATTGCGCAGCCTCGCGATAATCCAACACTTGATCCGCACCTAAGCTGCGTAAAAACTCATGGTTATAGGGAGAGGCCAGTGCGATAACGGTGGCGCCTAAGTCTTTGGCTAACTGCACTGCCAAATGTCCCACACCGCCAGCAGCGGCCGAAATTAATACTCGCTCACCGGCTTTAAGGCCGCCGTGCTCGGTAAGCCCTTGCCAAGCAGTAATACCCGCTAACGATAAACCTGCTGCAGTTTCATCACTCACGGCTCTGGGCACTCGTAGCAAGGCATTGGCCGGCACCACTAACTGTTCGCTATAGCCGCCACCGCCCAGTAAGCCAAATACGCGGTCGCCAATGTGATAAATGCTGACTTCGGCGCCCAGCTCCAACACAGTGCCCATCACTTCTAAGCCCGGTGCCCAAGGCAGCTGGTCTTTAATGGCCTCGGCTCCCCAGCCAAGACCGGCACGGGTTTTAGCGTCGACGGGGTTTACACCCGCAAAATGCATTTTCACGCGAATTTCATTGGTGGCCAGCGGCGCGGGTTCGCGCGCTACTAAACCTAGCTGGCTAGCATCACCAAACGCCTTAATCATCAACTGCTTCATGTGCTATTCCTTGTTTATTCACCATCCACGAGACTCGGCTCGTAACCTAACATGTCACTCCCAGCTCCCACACCATAAGGAACCGATTGTGCCGCATACTTGTTTATTTGTTTGTTTGATAAGAGTGATAAGTTTACTTGTTAAGCGCCAAGAGTAATGCACCAAGGGTAAGACGCTCCCTTAATGCGGGTGCATAAGGGAGAGTATATAAGCTACAGTGCTCAAATAAGACTGTTATTATCGAATGCGCGTTCACGCTCAAAGAAGGACTCTGCCATGGCTCGACTCTTTTTATTACCGCTGTTGCCCGCTTTATTGTGGTCGCTGTTCTTATTTTATAACCACATTCCTCTGAAACAGGGCGCGCGGGGTTTTTATTGGATTATTGGCTTAGGTTGGGGCTTAGCCGCCTTTATGAGCCTAATGATTTATGTAACGCGTTAATCTCGTGAGGCGTAAAGCGTGAGGAGTGAGGCGTTGTCTCAGACCTAACGCCTCACCATTTACCCTCACACCTTACGGTCACTTCAAACTTACCAATAATTTTCCATTAGCACTTGGCCGGGCTTGCGCCGCAAGTGCTTTTGTAAGCCTTTAAGTTTTAGCTCACCCAATGTGTCACGCACCATTTGCGGATTACCGCAGATCAATACTCGGCTGTGCTCGGCGCTAAATTCTAGCCCCACTCTTTTTTCTAAGCGGCCATTGGTAATCCCAGTAGTAATACGGCCAGGCTCCGCATCGCTTATTTGCTCGCGGGAGACAAAAGGCACATAGTGAAAATTAGGCTGATATTGAGTTAATTCAATAATACGCTGTTGATAACCCAGCTCGTCGCCCAAGCGTACACCATGCACCAGCACTATGTTAGCAAAGCGCTGCCAGCAACTACCTTCCGCGAGCATGGACACAAAAGGCCCCACGCCGGTGCCGGTCGCCATCAGCCACAGGTCTCGGCCTGCTGGTACTTCATCCAGCGTTAAAAACCCCGCCGCCGAGTGCTCGACCAATAACTCGTCGCCCACCTGAAGACCGGCTAAATACGGTGTTAACTGTCCATTGGGAATGGTAATGACATAGAATTCACAATCTTGGCCGGGGGCATTAACGTAAGAATAAGCGCGCGCGATTTTTTTATCGGCGCTGTGCCAAGCTAATTTGGTAAATTGCCCTGCTTGAAAGGGCGCTACGTCCGCTTCCACCACGATTGAGAATAAGGTGTCGGTCCATTGCGTGCGTGCTTTAACAATACCGGTTGTCCAGTCTGCCATGTAGTCTCTCCCTAAAGGCCTGCCCCTACTCTAGCCTTATTGCAGGCAATAAAAAACCCGCGACAAGCGCGGGCTTTTTTAACGAGCGGCAAAACTTAGGCAGCAACTACCTGAATTTTCACGGTAGCTTTAACGTCGGCGTGCAGCTGCACACCCACTTCAAATTCACCAGTGTTGCGCAGTACGCCGTCAGACAGACGTACTTGGCTCTTGTTCACTTCAATACCAGCAGCCGTGATGGCATCAGCCACATCACGAGCACCGATAGAACCAAACAATTTGCCTTCGTCACCTGACTTAGATGCAATTACCACGTTTTCCAAACCAGATAACTGATCGGCACGGGCTTGTGCAGCAGCCAATTGCTCAGCTAATTTCGCTTCCAATTCAGCGCGGCGAGTTTCGAAAGTCGCTACGTTGTCTTTGGTGGCTAATACAGCTTTGCCTTGTGGCAGCAAAAAGTTACGAGCATAACCGGATTTAACGGTTACCTGGTCGCCCAGGCCGCCAAGTCTGGCGATTTTATCAAGAAGAATAACTTGCATTACCTTTCCTCAAAAAAATAAAAGAGTTAGGCCGCTGCTTACTTGTGCAGATCGGTGTAAGGCAGCAGGGCCAGGTAACGAGCGCGTTTGATTGCGCGAGCCAACTGACGCTGAAACTTAGCGCGGGTACCAGTGATACGGCTCGGTACAATTTTACCGGACTCGGTAACATAGTTCTTCAAAGTTGCGATGTCTTTGTAATCTATCTCAGTAACACCGTCAGCGGTGAAACGACAGAACTTACGACGACGGAAAAAACTTGCCATGATTCTAATTCCTCAGCTTAAACGTGAATTACTCAGCAGATGCTTCTGCACGAGCGTCGTCGCGACGTGGGCGTTCTTCTCTGGCTTTTGCCATTTCAGAAGGCTCAGTAACGGCATTCTTAGTACGCATAACCATGTTACGCAGTACCGCATCGTTGAAGCGGAAGTTAGTTTCCAGCTCATCAATCACAGCTTGGTCAGCTTCTACGTTCATCAGAACATAGTGTGCTTTGTGCAGCTTGTTGATTGGGTAAGCTAACTGGCGACGGCCCCAGTCTTCCATGCGGTGAACTTGACCGCCTGAAGTAGTGATTGCAGCGGTATAACGCTCAATCATGCCTGGAACTTGTTCACTCTGATCAGGGTGAACCATAAATACGATTTCGTAGTGACGCATGGATTGCTCCTTACGGGTATAGCCTCTTCGCGGGCTCAGTCACACCATCGGAGGCAAGGAACTTATAGCTAAAACGACTGATTTTAAGGAGGCGGAGTGTAAAGGATAAAGAGGCTAAAGGAAAGCTTAAAAAGACAGCGCCGCGCATTAAGCGCCCAGCTCAATACAGGCATTGTATTTTGTAGCCACTGCTTCAGCTGCGAAATTCAGCGCAGCGGAATGGCTTTCAAAAAAGCTGAGATAGGACGAGTAGCGTCTCTTTTATCTAGCTTGGCGCCGGGCGCTCGGCGCTGAACGCTATGAGCTATTTCAATTTTCTTTGCAGTCCGATAGCAATGATCACCACGGCCGCGCCCAGATAGACGTGCAGTGCGGGGAATTCGTTAAACATCAGCATGCCCATGACGGTGACAAACAGCAGACCTGAGTATTCACTGGCGGCAATTTTACTGGCATCGGCCATGGCGTAGGCCAAGATACAAGCCCCCTGATAGACGATGCCAATTAAGCTGATGCCGATTAGCAGCAACCAAATCTCACCGTTTAACGGCTGCCAGCCGGGAATGGCCAAGGCAAAGCCCACCGGTATTGCTAAGGCTTGGGTTAAAAATAAGGTCGCCAGTACCGAGCGCCCTTGAGGTAAACGGCGCACTAGCACATTACTGGCAGCCATCGAGAACGCCGTAAACAAGGCCAACCAGCCTGCCCAGTGCCATTGGCCCGGATTAAGCACTAATAATATGCCGCCAAACCCCAGCAAACTCACCCCATAAGCAGCGGGTCGCACCTTCTCTTTACTGAGCAAGGCCGCCAGCGGCAGTGTCATTAAGGGAGCTGCATAAAACACCGCATTGGCGGTGGCCAAGGGTAAATACATTAAGCTGATAAACACGCAAATAGAGCCGAACAATAATAAATGACCGCGGATCAGATGCACTTTCCATTGGCCCCAGCCTTTTTTCTCGGGGGCTAAACGCAACCAAAAAGGCAGTAACAATAAGGAAGTCATCAAAAAACGCAGCGCTATATATTGATAAGGCGTGACTTGGGTTTGGCCCAGCAGCTTCACCACCACATCGCCAAAAGAGATGGTTAAGTTGCCGAGGATCAGCAATAAAATGGCCAGTATTTGCCGATCGGCCGTCATGCGCGCCATAAGCTGTTGCATGGTATTTCTCGATAGTAAGTGAGGGGTCAAGGGAGAAAGCAGCGCCAAGCTAAAGACGGACATCGATCCGAATCCTGTGGGGGCACCTACTTTAGCGTAGGGTCCAATTCATTGGACCAGTTTTGTACAAATATTTTTTATCCAAAGTAAGGCGCCCTACAAAGGTTTACCTGAGTACGTATGAACCTCAGCCATAATGCACCCTGTTTCGGTTTGTTCTTTGTAGCTGCCCAATTTATTCGGCAGGCCAGCTCTGCTGGCTGTTACTGAGGTTTAGATTTAAACCAAAACACCAAACCGGGCCGAATAAATTGGCCCCTACAAGGTCAAAATACCAAACTGAGCCTCATATTCTTTACCGAAGAGACGGGTATCTCCCTGTAACCTATTAAATTCATTAGTACTGAATTCATTGAAACATGGCTGAGCTTTGTGGGTAATCAGGAAGGTTTAAGGCCGAGCGATGATTGTTGGTCGAATAAATTCGACCCTACAAAACACCTTATTTTTTGTCGAGCTTGGTGCTCGGCGCTGAATACTTAACCCAGCTGGCGGACCATTTCAAACAGGCACACGCCGGTGGCGACTGACACATTTAAGCTGGATACAGAGCCGGCCATCGGGATGCTTACTAGCTCATCGCAATGCTCGCGGGTTAAGCGGCGCATGCCTTTCTCTTCGGCCCCCATCACGAGTGCCAGTGCACCCTTGAAGGTGGACTGATACACGCTGTGATCCGCCTCACCTGCGGTGCCCACAATCCAGATGCCTTTGTCTTGCAACATGCGCAAGGTTCGCGCCAAGTTCGTCACTTGGAACAAGGGCACCACTTCGGCGGCGCCACAGGCTACTTTGCGCACTACTGGCGTAAGGCTTGCAGAATTATCTTTCGGCACGATAACGCCGTGTACGCCCGCCGCATCGGCGGTACGTAAACAAGCGCCTAAGTTATGCGGGTCGGTGACGCCGTCCAACACCAGCAGAAACGGCGTGTCTTGGCCTGCCAATAACTGCTCTAGATCGGTTTCATTGAGAATTGGTGCCGCTTGTACCTTGGCCACCACACCTTGGTGCTGGCCGCCTTTGGCTTTGTTATCCAGCGCGGTGCGGTTAGCCAGTTGGGTTTTCACACCCACTTCTAATAAGCGGGCTTGTAGACCATTGAGGCGTTCATCGTCACGGCCTTTTAGCATCCACACTTCTAAAATGGTTTCTGGATGAACGTCTAACAGTGCATCGAGGGCATGAAAACCAAAAATTAGTTCATTACTCATAAATTTTACTCAGCGTTTAATTAAAAACGGGGGCAACCCGCGCAACGTTGCCGCTGGCTGATTACCCCCTATTTAGTGCAGTATCTTAGTGGCGCTTTCTGCTGCCTTTAGGCTTAGCATCGCCTTTAGGCTCGGCGGCTTTACCGTCACCTTTAGGCTTGTTGCTGCGGTTCGGCTTGGCGCGCTGGCGCGATTTTAAGTTTTTCGCACCTTTGCCGCTTTTAGCACCGGCTGGTAGTGGCTCTTCCACGGTTTGAAAGTCGATTTTGCTGTCGTCTAAGTTCACCGCCATCACCTTAACCTTGATCTTATCGCCCAAGCGATAACTGCGACGGAAGTTCTCGCCGATCAAAATTTGGCGCGCTGCATCAAACTGATAATAATCGTTTTGCAGGCTAGAGATATGCACTAAACCGTCGATGTGAATTTCATCTAAGCGTACGAAGAAACCAAAACCGGTGACGTTGGCGATGGTACCCATAAACTCGCTGCCTACATGATCCAGCATGTATTCACACTTGAGCCAATCGGACACATCACGGGTCGCATCATCAGCGCGGCGCTCAGTCACGGAGCAATGTTCGCCCATGGGAGCCACTTCGTCGTGCTGATAAGGTACGCCGCCGATTTTATTGCCGCTATCGCTCTGCATCTTGCTCAGCTGCGCCTTAATGGCACGGTGCAAGATAAGATCCGGATAACGACGAATAGGCGAGGTAAAGTGCGCATAAGAATCGAGCGCTAAACCAAAGTGTCCATTATTGTCAGCCTGATACACGGCTTGTTTCATGGAGCGTAACAGCATGGTTTGGATCAGCTGAGCGTCGGGTCTGTCTTTGATTTGCTCAGCCAATAAAGCGTAATCTGCCGGCTCTGGCTCATTGCCACCTTTAAGCTCTAAGCCAACTTCAGCCAAGAAGCTGCGGAAGTTAATCAGCTTGTCGTCGCCTGGCTTTTCGTGCACTCGGAACAACGCATGGGCATCTTGCTTTTCAATAAAGCGCGCCGCCGCCACGTTGGCCGCTATCATACATTCTTCGATGATCTTATGGGCGTCGTTACGTATTACCGGCACTATGCTTTCAATCTTGCGCTGGGCGTTGAACACGAACTTGGTTTCTTCGCTTTCAAATTCCACCGCACCGCGCTCATGGCGGGCATGCTTCATCGCATGATACATAGTGTTCAGCGCTTCAAGATGCGGCACTACAGCAGCATAACGCTCGCGCAGGTCTTCATCACCGTCAACGATGGCGGCAACCTTGGTATAGGTCAAACGTGCGTGAGAATTCATCACGGCTTCGTAGAATTTAGAGTCCGATAACTTGCCGCTGGCAGAAATGCTCATTTCCGCCACCATGCACAAGCGGTCTACTTGTGGGTTTAGCGAACATAAGCCGTTCGACAATACCTCTGGCAACATGGGGATCACTTGTGCGGGGAAATACACAGAGTTACCACGCAAGTAAGCTTCATTATCTAACGCAGTACCGGTGCGCACATAGTAAGACACGTCGGCAATGGCCACCCATAAGCGCCAGCCACCGGAAGCTTTAGGCTCACAATACACGGCGTCATCGAAGTCGCGGGCATCTTCCCCATCAATGGTCACTAAAGGTAAGTCGCGTAAGTCTTTACGGCCAACTTTGGCTTCTTCTGGCACTTCTTCGGACAGGGAAGAGGTTTCTTGGAGGACTTCTTCTGGCCAGATATGTGGAATACCGTGAGTGCGCAGTGCAATCTCAATTTCCATGCCCGGATCCATGGTCTCACCCAGCACTTCTTTTACTTTACCGACACCGGTCATGCGCTTAGTCGGTCTTTGGGTGATGGTGACCACCACCACTTGGCCCATGCGTGCGCCTTGGGTTTCACCTTGGGGGATCAAAATATCTTGAGCCACACGGCTGTCGTCGGGTACTACATAGCTAACACCGTTTTCAATAAAGTAACGGCCAACTATTTCAAGATCGCGTGATTCCAGCAAGCGCACTACGCGGGCTTCGCGTCGGCCTTTGGAGTCAAAACGCAGCGGCTGTACCAATACTTGGTCGCCATGCATTAAGGCATCCATTTCGCGCTGGGATAAAAACAAATCGTCGCCGCCCTCTTCGGGGCGTAAAAAGCCAAAGCCTTCGCGGTGGCCGATAACGCGACCTTTGATCAGGTTCATTTTCTCTGGCAAGGCGTAGCATTTATTGCGGGTGAACACTAATTGGCCGTCACGCTCCATGGCGCGCAGTCGACGACGCAAGGCTTCGGTCTGCTCTTCACCTTCTAAGTCCAACTCGGCAAAAATCTCGTCACGCGAGATTGGGCTTTGCTTGGCTTTGATCAGCTCGATAATAAATTCGCGGCTGGGAATGGGGTTTTCGTATTTTTCGGATTCCCGCTTAAGGAAAGGATCTTGTTGTTCTGACATAAAGTTGTCCATTTGAGCACTGGAATAAGGAAAGTATATCTAAAAATAAAGATAAGAATAACAAGTGACAAAGCGCCCGGTTAAGCCAGTGCTTGCTTAAACCGGGCGCTTCGTTACTGACAGCAGTCGCCATGCATTACAGAGACTTCAGCATCTCTTCGGGCAATGCCAGCACTTCGTTGCTGTTAACGCCGATGCCACGCTCAATGATGTTGCTAGCAATCGCTTTAGCTTCATCCAGTGAGTGCATCACATAAGTGCCACACTGGTATTCATTGAGCTCAGGGATTTCTGACTGATTAGTAACTTTGAGTACATCACGCATCGCCGCTTGCCACGCATCGGCCACTGTTTGCTCACTGGGAGCACCCACCAAACTCATGTAGAAGCCGGTACGACAGCCCATGGGCGACAGGTCAATGATCTCTACCTGTTCACTGTTTAAGTGATCGCGCATAAAGCCGGCAAACAAATGCTCCAGAGTATGTATGCCCTTCTCAGACAGTATCTCTTGGTTAGGCAGACAGAAGCGCAAATCAAACACGGTAATGGTGTCATTGTTCGGCGTAGCCATAGTTTTGGCTACTCGCACCGCCGGTGCTTCCATACGGGTATGATCAACGGTAAAACTGTCCAGCAGTGGCATTAGGTTATTCCTCTATTTAGATGTCACAGAGATTGTGACAAAGAAAAGGGCAATGGCCAAGGTAATTCAACAGATAACGCCTTGTGCGCCTTGAGTTATACGTTACTTTTCCACATTTTGACGCTAAACATCGTCAATTACACTGCGTCTTCATTTTGTTCACCGGTGCGAATACGGATCACTTGGCCCACATCAAACACGAAGATTTTACCGTCACCAATTTTACCAGTGCGCGCCGTCGCTTCAATAGCTTCGATACAGGACTCTAATAAGTCATCTTGTACCACCAGCTCGATTTTCACTTTAGGCAAAAAATCCACCATGTATTCAGCACCACGATACAACTCGGTGTGACCTTTCTGGCGGCCAAAGCCTTTAACTTCCGATACCGTCATGCCGGTAATGCCGCGCTCGGCCAAGGCTTCACGCACATCATCCAATTTGAAGGGTTTAATAATGGCTTCAATTTTCTTCACGGTGGATTCCTTAATATAGGTAATGAGAGTTCCGCCATTGGCGAAATGCGAGAGCAAGCGTTCGCCTACAAAACCCTACACAGCTTGGTGCGGGGCGCTGGGCGCTGCTCTTTACCAATTTATACGGCCAAACCCTGAGGTAATGGGATAGCGTCTGCCTTTGCCAAAACTACGCGGGCTGATACTCGGCCCCACGGCACCTTGGCGGCGTTTATGTTCGTTAATATCGACCAACTTTATCACTCGGCGCACATCCGCTTCGCTAAAGCCCGCCGCTAATAAATCGTTTAAGGATTTATCTTGCTCCACATAGGCTTCGAGCAAGGCATCCAACACCTCATAAGGGGGCAGATTGTCTTCATCTAGCTGACCGGGGGCTAATTCGGCGGACGGCGGGCGGTCAATCACTCGCTGAGGGATCACATAGCCTAAGGTATTACGATAGCGCGATAAGGCAAACACCACTGTTTTAGCCACGTCTCTTAGGGGCGCAAAACCGCCCACCATGTCGCCATAAAGCGTGCAATAACCCACGGCCAGCTCACTCTTATTGCCGGTAGATAGCACCAAACGGCGCTTTTTATTCGACAACGCCATTAATAACATGCCGCGCGCTCGCGCCTGCAAGTTTTCTTCTGTGGTATCACCAGCCGCCTTTTCTTCACCGGAAAACAGCGGTGTTAGCTGCTGCACGAAGGCTTCAAATATAGGCTCAATCGGCACGCTATCATATTCAATGTCTAACAGCTTAGCTTGCTCTTGTGCATCATCCACGCTGATGGCGGCCGTATAACGAAACGGCATCATCACCGCCTGCACCTGATCTTTGCCTAGCGCATCCACGGCGATAGCCAAGGTGAGGGCCGAGTCAATGC
Organism: Oceanisphaera sp. IT1-181; assembly: GCF_033807535.1. NCBI lineage: Bacteria > Pseudomonadati > Pseudomonadota > Gammaproteobacteria > Aeromonadales > Aeromonadaceae > Oceanisphaera > Oceanisphaera sp. IT1-181. The sequence goes on along the minus strand of NZ_CP136856.1, from coordinate 582,628 downwards.
CACCCGATAAACCTAATACGGCGCCCGCGAAGCCATTTTTTTGCACATAATCGCGGGTGGCCAATACCAACGCCTGATACAACTCGGCTAAGGGCTCCTGCTCTGGGCTAATGGCCGCCGGCTGCGGCGATTTTTGTTCAAAGCGCACCAAAGCTAACTCATGCTCAAAGGCCGCTAAACGCTGGGTTAGCTCGCCGGTGGCATCAAATACTTGCGAGTGACCATCAAACACCAGATCGTCTTGGCCACCCACTTGATTGACATACACCAAAGGCATAGCTGCATCACGGCTGCGCTTGGCCAATTTTTCATGGCGCAGCTGCGGTTGCTGGCCATGAAAAGCCGACGCATTTAGGCTAAGTAATATTTCCGCACCGGCCGCTCTGGCGTGCTCAACAGGCTTAGTGCCCCAAATATCCTCGCCCAGCAAGATACCAAAGCGATGACCTTTAAAGCTCACTACCCCAGCTTGTTCCCCTGCACTAAAGTAGCGCTGTTCATCACAAAGGCCGATATTCGGTAAACATTGTTTAAAGTAACGCTCTTGTAGCTGACCCTGCACATAAAATGAGGCCGCGTTATAGCAATGCCCGCCTTGACGCCACGGATGCCCCACCAAGACCGCAATATTACTGCTGGCCGCGGCCAGTTGCGCCAAGGCAGCGTTCACCCGCTCATACAAATCGTCGCGCAGCAGTAAGTCTTCTGGCGGATAGCCGCTAATGGCCAATTCAGAAAATAACACTAAGTCGGCGCCTTGAGCTTGGGCGTCTGTGATAGCGCCGAGCATGGCTTGGGTATTAGCTTCGATGGCACCCACAGTAAAATTTAACTGCGCCAGTGCCAGAGTCAGGTGTGACGGCATGAATCCTTCCACTTATATTCTGCGATAGTCGCATAGTAATAAAACTAGCCTTGCTTGTCAGTTTAAAAGCCCAAGCTCGCTTCATGTACAGCATAATTTCAACGCCCAAGGACCATTTATCCCTCAAGGCCGACTGCCAAAGGGCCCAGCGGTAAGAGTGGGTAAGGCGACCAAAGCCGTTTGTAGGGTAAAAGTCTGTGGTTCACCCTGAGTATTATGCCAGGCTACCGTCACTGATGCGTCTTGCTTACCGCTAAATTGTGCATCGGTAACCGCCGGCTGCCACGCTTGCTGCGACGAGCTCCAGTTAAAAGCATGCACCGCCCAATCGAGGCTAAATTCGGTGTGCATAATAAATTGACTACCTTCGCCACTCACGACTAGCTGCGGCTGATTTTGCTGAGCAAAGTGTCGTAGCTCATCCAGCTTTGACTCCGCTAAACGCAGTGCCACTTCACGTTGCCTGCCGTCTCGGCTGATGCTTAAATAACGCTGACTGAGTGGTAGAAGAGCCGCCGCCATCACGGCGATAAGCACTAAGGCCACCATTACCTCAATCAAGCCAAAGCCTCGCGCGCTCCTCATTAAGCCTCCCGTTAGTCGTCATGCCAACTGCCGGCAATCACACTGAATAATCGAAAAGGGCTAACGCCCGCAGCGGGCTGACAAGCACTCACCGTGCACAGCAAGTCCGCATCATAGCGCAGGGCAAAATCACCATTCAGTTCAGCGTTGCCCGCCCCCATGATAAGACCACCGATAAGCTCACTGCCATTGGCTAAGCTCAACGAACGAGCGGTGCTATCTGTGCCATATAACACCAGCAGGCCATGAAACTGGGTGGGCGTATTAGTCGTTACCGCCATGTCTTTGACCAGCAAGATCACGGGAGCGGCGTATGAGCTCACCACTTGATCTAACTGACAGCTCGCCCCATTGCTAACTATATAAAACCCTGCCCGCTGAATGTGGCTGCAATCTTGCACCACAGCTGTGGCTAGCCGCGCTAGGTGTAGCCATTGGCTGGCGTCATAACCAAACACATAATCTAATAGCTCAGCAGGAAAGCTCGCATCTGCCAGCCGCATATCCTGCTCAAGACGCTCCTCTATCGCGTCCACTTGACTCAAGCTCACCAAGCAGCGTCGAGACTGAGTGTCATAATCGGCCAAAGAACAGGTGTGCAGCTCGCCATGCACAGTTAAGTTTCCGGCAGACCATACCGAGAACATATCGGCATTATCTTGATGCGCCACTATCTGCAATTGACCATTAACGACGGTATTAGCGCCACCTAACATGAGTGGAGACTTAGGCCCTGCGTGCTGCGGGTTCAATACAGTACGCTCGGCCAAGGCTAGACTGACGCGACTGCGCGCACCACTATTCATGCTCGCGGTGGCCGTTAATTGTCGTACTCCGGCTAAAGAGCCATGGGGCGCTATGTTAACCTCATAACTGACCTCGCCTAAGTCATGAGTCACACTGCTCGACAAGCTGTGGATGTTGGGCTCAACCTTGAGCTGCGCTATGGCCTCCGCCAAACCTTGCTCGGCGGCGGCATGGGTTAACCGATACTCTATTTCATTGAGTGTCAATCGCCGCTCCGACACCAACGTTTGGCCCATAAATAGCGCTAATGAGCTTAAGATCGCCAGCAATAACAGGCTGATGGCCAAGGTGGTAAATCCCGCTTGCGGCGTCATTACCCGCCACCTTGATTTCTTAACAGTACCCGCCTGTGTAAGGTTTGCGCTAAATCGGGCCGCTTCACATAAGCGGCACTCATGACTAACTCAATACTGCGCGCACCCTGAGCGTGGCTGTTAGGCGTTAAACGCAAAGATAACTGCTGTACGCGAATTTCTTTACTGGAGGTAAGCTGGCTGCCTGAACCACATAGAATATTGAGCGGTTCTACACTTTGCACATCAACATGGCGATGTACGCGCAGCACACCCGTGCTGGCCTGAAAATGATAAATCCGCACCACTGCTTGTTGACCCGAAGGCGCATCGGCGTCCCAAAATTTAACGCGAATGCAGTGGGCCGCATTAGCGGAAGGATATAAGTCTTCACTCGGAGAAAACACCAAGTGCTTGGCGATAGCACTTGGGCCCACCTGATTCAACGCCGTCTCCGTCACGGCGGCAGGATGAAAGCCAGCCCGCTGAATATCTCGGCTCAGCACGTCACTGATGCTGTGTACTTCTTGATTCAGTCGAGACAACTGCAAGGTGGTATTGGCCGTGCCCAATAAGCTGATAAATAAGGACAGCACAGTCGCCAATACCACCAAGCCGGTTGCCATGGCTATTAAGGTTTCGAGTAATGAAAATCCTGACTCCGCTTTTAGCATGGCGGCACACCGGGTAGTTGGCTGTCAGAGCAGGTGCGAATAATGCTGTTATTCCAAGTGATCACCTTAAGATGATGATCCCCCTGTTCCAAGGTGATATTGCCCGATAGCAAGGCGCTTCTTCTGGGTTTAAAAATAAGGTAGGGAGCTGGATAAGCGGCAGTGAGGATCACGCCAAGAAACTGCTGACCACTCACCTGTTCAATAGCATCAATGACTTGGCTATCGCAGTCCCCCGCTTGACTCAGCTCTAGCATTTTATATTGCCAAGCGGCAGTGCCCGAGCCGCTAAAACAAACGGTAATACTGGTGTTGCGCTTAATGGCTTCACTGCGCGCTTGCTGCAAATGCGTATACACCAAGCTGCCGGCGCCACGCACACGATATTGCTGAGCAAAGCTCTGAAAATTGGGCAGAGCCAGCATGCCTAAGATGGCCATGATCATTAAGCTCAGTAAGAGCTCGATGAGCGTTAGTCCTGCCTGACTCACTTGCATACTGCCTCCTTGCAGTACTCGCCTTTACCATACACACCCTGTTTACAAGGTTAAGGCTAAGCTTGGCTCAGGACCCTCTTTTCAACAAGGCAAGCACATGAGTCGCACTGAGCAAGTACCGCGAGCAGCTGAAATGGCAGGGTTTTCGTTAGTAGAACTGCTGATTGTGGCAACCATAATCGCTATCTTGGGCGCCCTCGCCTACCCCAGCCTCTCGGCGTACTTATTAAAAAACCAACGCGCGGCAGCTCAAAAATCCTTATATGCTTTGCAGCTACAACAAGAAGAATGGCGGATCAGCCATGCGCAATACGCAACCGATATCAGCGTGCTAGCCCCAAACCTTGCGGACCACACCCACTACAGCTTTAGCATCACCGAAGCCAGCAGCAGCCATTATCAATTAACCGCCACCGTCAAATCCGATTCAGCCCAAGCGCAAGACCGCCAAGGTACGCAATCTTGCCAGACGCTAACGTTAAGCCGTAGTCATGAAAAAACACCCGCCGAGTGCTGGGAATAGCTTTTTTTAGCAAGCTGGAAGCTCAATTACCCCATTAAGCCGGATCACAAGCAACAAAAAGCCGAACTATAAAGTTCGGCTTTTTATTTTTTGGCTTAGCACTGTTTAGCTTACGTTTTTAATTTTAAGCTCGGCGGGCACTTCAAACACGATATTTTCTTCGCGTCCTGGGTGCTCGGTAACCGTGTTACCGCCTAAGGTTTTCAGATGATTAATCACCTCTTGCACTAAGATCTCCGGTGCAGAGGCGCCGGCGGTCACCGCCACTCGCTCCACACCGGTTAACCAGCTGGCATCAATCATTTCGACACAATCGATTAAATAAGCGCGGGTGCCGATCTTTTCTGACAGCTCGCGCAAACGGTTGGAATTAGAGGAGTTTTTAGACCCCACCACTAACATCACATCCGCCTTGGCGGCTAACTCGCGTACCGCATCTTGGCGATTTTGCGTGGCATAACAAATATCATCTTTACGCGGCCCTTCAATAGTGGGGAAGCGCGCGCGCAGCGCATCGATTACGTCCGAGGTTTCATCCACGCTAAGCGTAGTTTGGGTCACGAAGGTCAGGTTATCCGGATGTTTAACCGCCAGTGTTTCTACATCGGCTGGGTTTTCTACTAAGTAGATGCCCCCCTCAACACTTTCATACTGGCCCATGGTGCCTTCCACTTCTGGGTGGCCCGCATGGCCAATCAGTATGGTTTCTATGCCTTTTTTACTGGCTCTGTGCACTTCCATGTGCACCTTGGTCACCAAGGGGCAAGTAGCATCAAACACCTTTAAACCGCGGCGCTTGGCTTCTTCGCGCACCGCTTTGGACACACCATGAGCCGAAAAAATCACGATATTATCGTCTGGCACCTGATCTAGCTCTTCCACAAACACGGCGCCCGCATTTTTCAGCTTATTGACCACATAGCGGTTATGCACCACTTCATGGCGCACATAAATGGGTGCGGAAAATTTCTCTAGCGCACTTTCCACTATGCTGATGGCGCGATCCACGCCGGCACAAAAGCCGCGCGGGTTGGCCAGTAGAATATCCATGCCAGACTCCTTAATATCTAAACAAACCGTTTATGCAACGGTCAGTATTTCTACGTCGAAGGTAACGCGTTGACCCGCCAGTGGATGGTTGAAGTCTACGGTCACCGAATCGCCGGCCACGTCGCGAATAATGCCGGGTATTTCGGCACCATTGGGCTGAGTGAAGGCCACGATAGCGCCTTCACTTAAGTCCAACTCCGCGGCAAATTGGCGGCGTTCCATATAATGAATGTTATTGGGGTTAACCGGCCCAAAGGCATCATCAGGGCCCAGCTCAAAGCTGTGCTGATCGCCGGCTGTTAAGCCCAACAAGCAGGCTTCGAAGTTGGCAGTTAAGCTGCCATCGCCCATCTTCAGCTTGGCCGGTTTACCTTGCAACTTGGTGCTGTCGGCCACTGAGCCGTCGGCCAAGGTAAGCGTAAAGTGAAATAACACTTCACTCTGGTTTCCTATCTGGTTATTCATCTACTTTGTCCTTCTTCAGACTGTCGATGATGATCATGGCGGCACCAATAAAGATAAAGCTGTCCGCCAAGTTAAAGGCCGGCCAATGCCAAGCGTTCACGTAAAAGTCGAGAAAGTCGACCACGTGGCCCAGCAAGAGTCGGTCAATCACGTTACCGATGGCGCCGCCAATCACTAATGCATAAGCGGCGGGTAGCCAGCGGGCGGCTTTGGGCATTTTAGCCATCCACACGCTTAATAACACAGTAACAGCGGTGGCGAGGCCGGCAAAAAACCAGCGTTGCCAACCGCCTTGATCCGCCAAGAAGCTAAAAGCCGCACCTGGGTTATAGACGTGAACAAGGTTAAAGAAGGGGGTGATTTGCACCCCTGGATAACCAAACTCTAAATAGGTCACGGTGAACCACTTGCTCACTTGATCGAGCACTATGGCCACTAGGGCCAACCACCACCAGCGCAGACCAGAATTTAACATAGAGCCGCCTAGCAGTGAGCCTCGCACGTTCGCCATTAAGCAAACCGGCGAGTTTCGCCGTCTCCGGAGACGTTAGACACACAGCGACCACACATATGGTCATGCTCTGCGCTTACATCAGCAACATGGTGCCAGCAACGACCGCACTTCTGCGCCTCACTCTTAGCCACGGTAATCTTCAAGCCTTCCAGCTCGGTGTCTTGGGCGTTAACGGCTTCCGGTAACGGCTTAACCGTTACACTTGAGGTTAACAGCACAAAGCGCAGCTCACTGCCCAAACGACCCAAGATGGTGGCCAATGACTCATCCACAAACAGCGTGATTTCGGATTCAAGCGCACCGCCAATCACTTTCTCTTTACGAGCTGTTTCTAAGGCCTTGTTTACCGCTTGACGCACGGTGAGCAATTGCGCCCAGTAACCATCATTGAGCTGTTCGTCCGCGCTTAAGCCAAATAGTCCTTCGTAGAACTCTTCGGTAAACACAAATTGACTGCGCTCGCCCGGTAACAAGTTCCAGATTTCATCAGCGGTAAAGCTCATGATAGGTGCCATCCAGCGCACCAGCGCTTCCACTATGTGGAACAGCGCTGTCTGACAAGAGCGACGGGCTAAGCCATCGGCTTTCGCCGTGTACTGACGGTCTTTGATCACATCCAGATAGAAAGAACCCATTTCTACCGAGCAGAACTGCATCAGCTTTTGGGTAACCAAGTGGAAGTTATATTCGTCATAGGCGGTGACGATTTCTTGCTGAATCGCCTGCGCACGCCCCACGGCCCAACGGTCAATCAACACCATATCATCCGGTGCAACCATATCGGTGGTCGGATCAAAGCCGTTTAAGTTGGCTAACAAGAAGCGCGCCGTGTTACGAATACGACGATAAGCATCGGCACTGCGATTTAATATTTCATCAGACACCGTCATTTCACCGGAATAATCCGTGCCCGCCACCCATAAGCGCAAGATATCCGCGCCCAGCTTGTTCATTACCTGCTGTGGGCTAACCACGTTGCCAATTGACTTAGACATCTTACGACCGTCGCCGTCTACGGTGAAACCGTGGGTCAGCACTTGGTTGTAAGGCGCATGGCCTTTCATGGCGGTGGAGATCATCAGGGACGACATAAACCAGCCGCGATGCTGATCCGAGCCTTCCAGATACAGGTCGGCACTGTGACCGCCAAACTCGGGACGCGGATCAACCACGGTAGCGTGAGTGGAACCTGAGTCAAACCACACATCCAGGGTATCCAATACTTTTTCGTACTGTTCTGCTTCTTCACCCAGCAACTCGGCCGGATCCAGATCCCACCAAGCTTGAATACCGGCCAGCTCAACGCGCTTGGCCACTTCTTCCATTAGCTCAGTGGCACGGGGGTGCAGTGCTTGAGTGTCTTTATGGACAAACAGCGCAATCGGCACGCCCCAAGTACGCTGGCGCGAAATACACCAATCCGGGCGGTTCTCAACCATGGCCTGAATGCGGTTTTGACCCCATTCTGGTACCCACTGTACTTTTTTGATCTCAGCCAGCGCTTTTTCACGCAAGCCGCCCTGCTCCATGCTGATAAACCACTGGGGCGTAGCACGGAAGATAATGGGCGTCTTATGGCGCCAGCAATGCGGGTAAGAGTGCATGTAAGCTTGATGATGCAACAGTGCACCGCGCTCTTTCAGCACTTCTATCACTGAATCGTTGGCTTTAAATACATGCTGACCGGCAAACAGTTCTGTGTCTGGCAAATACACGCCATTGCCACCCACGGGGTTGGCAATTTCTAGGCCATACTGCTGGCCCACCACGAAGTCTTCTTGACCGTGTCCTGGTGCGGTATGTACGACACCGGTACCTGCATCTAAGGTTACGTGCTCGCCTAAGATAGCAGGCACAGAGAAGTCATAGAACGGATGCTGAAAACGGCTCAGCTCAAGCGCACTGCCTTGGCAGAAGCCTAAGTTGTGATACTGGCTGATACCGGCGCGATCCATGACATCGGTCACTAAGTCGGCGGCCAAGATCAAGCGCTCCGGATGTTCGCCTTCTACTTGTACCAGCGCGTAGCTCAGCTCAGAGTTCAAAGCCACGGCGCGGTTAGCCGGCAGCGTCCAAGGCGTGGTGGTCCAAATGACCACTGAAATCGCGCCTTGACCAAAATGATCGGTAGGGCAATCAAACAGTGCCGCCACAGCGTCTTGGTCCACGGCTTTAAAGCGCACGTCGATGGCCGGTGAGCGACGGTCTTCGTATTCAACTTCTGCTTCCGCTAATGCAGAGCCGCAATCAGTACACCAGTGCACCGGCTTTGAGCCTTTGTGCAAATGGCCGTTATCGATAATCTTGCCCAGTGAGCGAATGATGTTGGCTTCGGTGCCAAAGTCCATGGTCAGATACGGATTTTCCCAATCGCCCAGCACGCCTAAACGAATAAAATCGGCTTTTTGCGCGGCAATTTGGGTTTTAGCATAAGCACGGCAGGCTTCACGAAACTCTGCGGGCGTCACTTTAACGCCGGGCTTACCAATTTTTTCTTCTACTTTGAGCTCAATCGGCAGACCGTGGCAGTCCCAACCGGGAATGTAGGGTGAGTCGAAGCCCTGCAAGCCTTTAGACTTAACGATAATGTCTTTCAGAATTTTGTTTACCGAGTGACCAATATGAATGCTGCCATTGGCGTACGGAGGGCCGTCATGCAGGATAAACGGCTTTTTGCCGGCTTTAGCCTGACGCACGGCGCCGTATAGATCCTGCTCAATCCAGCGCGCCAGCATCACCGGCTCACGTTGGGCCAGGTTACCGCGCATCGGAAATTCTGTTTCGGGCAAATTCAGGGTGTTTTTATAGTCGCTCATGAGTCCTACATTCCATTCGGTTCTGATGCCGTCAACCCAAACCAATGGCGGGCTGCAACGGCATCGCGTTGAATTTGCTCCTTTAACAACGCAAAGGAAGCGAATTTTTGTTCACTGCGCAATTTTTTGCGCAGCTCTACTTCCACCTGTTTACCGTAAATATCACCGGAAAAATCAAACAGATGGACTTCTAATAAGGCTTGGCTGCCATTCACCGTCGGCTTATTGCCGATATTGGCCACACCCGCATAAGGCTTACCCTCCAACCACAGCTCAACCGCATACACGCCGGACACTGGGCTGACTTGGCGCTTTAATGCCACGTTAGCGGTAGGGAAACCAATGGTGCGGCCCAACTTGGCACCGTGTGCCACGCGCCCACATAAACTATAAGGCCGGCCCAGCATCTCGGTGGCATCCGCGAGCTTGTCATTACCCAGCGCCTCACGGATCAGCGTGCTGCTCACGCGTTGGCTGTTTCTGCGCCAACTTTGAGTGCTGACCACGTCAAAATTAAAGGCGGCACCGGCGCGGGTGAGTAATTCAAAGTCGCCGTTGCGGTATTGGCCAAAGCGAAAATCGTCACCCACTACTAAAAACCGCACCCCAAGTTTATCCACTAATAAATCGCGAATAAAATGATCCGGGCTTTGGGCGGCAAACTCAGTGTTAAAGCGCACGCACAATAAACGGTCGATGCCAAGACGTGCCAGTTGCTGATATTTCTCACGCAAGCGGGTAAGTCGTGCCGGTGCCTGACCACCACTAAATAACTCTCTGGGTTGAGGTTCAAACACCATCACGCACGCCGGCACTTGTAAGCGGCGCGCTTGCTCAATTAAGCGTCGCAGCACGGCTTGATGCCCTAAATGCACCCCATCAAAGTTACCTATGGTGAGCACACAACCCTTATGCCAGGGTTTGATGTTGGGAATGCCGCGTATAAGCTCCATAGACTCCAAGGCCGACCTTAAATTGTAAAGCGACGGATTATACCTCAGGCCGCCGCTAGGATCAGCTCTATAGGCTTTTAAAATGCGACAAGCGCACACCAGTGAGCACCAGTAAGGCACCGTAACACACAGCACCCGCTCCAATATAGGCCAGCAGATGCCCAGCACTGCTCAGCATGCCCCACTGTGCCCACGTGCTAAGCGGCGGCGATAACCAGACTAATAGCGCAGCCATTGCCGTACTTGCTAGGGCAACTTTACCGGCAAACCACAGGGTTTTACGGCTCGGATGGTAAATACCACGCTTACTCAAGCCCCATGCCAGCAAGCCCGCGTTCAAGATGCCAGACAGTGCGGTAGCCAAGGCTAAGCCCACGTAGCCCATAGGGAAAATCAGGATACCGTTCATCACCATATTGGCCACCATAGCAATAATACCAAAGCGCACCGGGGTCTTGGTGTCTTGGCGGGCATAGTAACCCGGCGCCAACACCTTGATCAGCATAAAGGCTTGCAGGCCCACGCCATAGGCAATCAAGCTCTTACTGGCCGCCGTCACTTCCACCACCCCAAACTCACCGCGCATAAACAGTACCCGCAGCATGGGCTCGCTTAATACAATCAGGCCTAACATGGCCGGAAAGCCCATCAGCAACACCATGCGCACGCCCCAGTCCATGGTGGCGGCAAAGCCCTCTTTAGACTGCTCCACATGGCGGCTGGATAAGGCCGGTAAAATCACAGTGGCAATGGCAATGCCAAATAGGCCTAGTGGAAATTCCAACAAGCGATCCGAATAATACAAATAACTAATGGAGCCGGTGGCGAGAAAGGACGCCAGCATGGTATCAAACAACAGGTTTACTTGGCTGACCGACACTCCGAACAAGGCGGGGATCATCAGGGTGCGGATTTTTACCACTCCCGGATGATGCCAAGCCCAGCGGGGGCGCACCAGCATGTGGATGCGGCGCAAAAACGGAAACTGAAACAAAAATTGTATCAAGCCACCGAGAAACACCCCTATGGCCAAGCCCATTTCTGGTTGCGCCATCTTGGGCGATATCCAGAGTGCGGCACCAATCATGGCCAGATTCAGAAACACCGGCGTAAAAGACGACACCGCAAACTTGCCAAAGGTATTTAAAATCGCCCCAGACATGGCGGTAAAACAGATAAACCACAGGTAGGGAAAGGTCACTTTTAGCAGTACTGAGGCCAGCTCAAATTTATAAGCTTCAGGCCCATCATTCATCCATTCTAAAAACCAGCCGATGCCAAATATGGCGGTCACAATGCCAGAACCGACCATGCCAATTAAGGTCACCACCGTCACTATCATGCCAAGGGTGCCGGAAACGGCGGCAATTAGGTCCTGCGTATCCTTAAAACTGCGAGTTTGTTTGTATTCTGTCATCACCGGAATAAAGGCCTGATTGAAGGCACCTTCGGCGAATAGACGACGTAAAAAGTTGGGAATACGGTTGGCAAAAAAGAACACATCTGCAGACGCACCAGCGCCTAACAAGTTAGCGATCACTACGTCTCGCACCAAGCCTAACACCCGAGAAATCAGTGTCATGGCCGATACAATTAGACCTGATCGTAAAAGCACCTTACTCAAAATGAAAACCTCGTAGTAAGAAAATTGCTGAAGGTGGGGTAATGCTGGTAGAATTCGGCCGACAGTTTAACCTTCGGCTCTGTATCTGACCACAGGGCGATGTTTATTTGCACAAACCAATTGACAATCCGTAGTGAAAAAGGCATATTCCTCGGCCTTTTATTCTCACTCGCTAAGACAGTTTTAGGAGTTTTACCTTGGCTAATATCAAGTCTGCTAAGAAACGCGCGCTTCAATCTGAGAAACGCCGTAAGCACAATGCCAGCCGTCGTTCTATGGTTCGCACTTACATGAAAAAAGTACTTGCAGCTATCGCGACTGGCGATAAAGCAAACGCTCAACAGGCGTTTGACACTGCACAACCTCTTTTAGATCGCATGGCCACTAAAGGTCTGATCCATAAGAATAAAGCTGCTCGTCATAAGAGCCGCTTGAACGCAAAAATTAAAGCTCTGTAAGTTACAGTCTTTATGCAGCGTAAAAAAAAACCGGCTCACGCCGGTTTTTTATTGTCTGATTTTTGTGAAAATAACGTCTTACGCTGTACGTGCTACGCCTTACGTTAGTTAATTACGTAAAGCGCGCAACGTAAAGCGTACCGCGTGGTTTTCAACATTACTTCTCACTGCAATACAGCTTATGCAGTAGGCTGATCACTTCTCGTACTTCTTCACTTTTTAGTGAGTAATACACAGTTTGCGCTTCTTTACGGGTGCGAACGAAACCGTCGTTACGGAGCAAGGCCAAGTGCTGGGAAAGTGCCGATTGGCTTAGACCTAAGTGTTGGTTCATTTCCCCTACCGACAATTCTTTGTCGAGTAGATGACACAAAATAAATAATCTGCGCTCATTCGCCAGCGCCTTCAGCAGCTTAACGGCATTGGCCGCGCCCGCTCGCATTGCATCCATATCCATCATTATGCCCACGTTAAGATGTTTAACTAAATTCGCCGTCAAAGCTGACGGGCGCAATACCAGTAGAAAAATCGTCTAAACCAGAAAACAACATACTAAAATCACTTTCGCATAATCGCTTCACCGCAGGGTGTTGTATCATACGTTCGGCGAAAATAACGTAATATTCTTCTTTTAGCTCTTCAACTCGGCCAATCTCGACCACCGGCTGATATTGCAAAATCGCGTCTCGATAAATGGCTGGTGCTACGAAGATGCCCTGATTAAAAAAGGCAAACGCCTTCATCAAGGCTGCATCATCAAACTCACCGAGAATTTGCGGCTTTAAGCCCTGTACTTCTAACCAATGGCGCAATTGTCGGCCCATGGCGGTAGACGACCCGGTATCAGCAAGCGGCGCTCTTCTAAGCACTCAGGAAAGGGTTTAGTGGGCAGCGGCTCACGACAATAAAAACCCATTTCACACTCGCCGAGCTTCTTCGATAACAAGCCGGCATGTTGTGCGGAGTCTACGGGGCAGTCCGATAGGATCATATCCAACTTATGCTCGCTCAATTGCTCGAGCAGCATCTCGTGGGTCGACTCATAACAGCGCAGGTGAATCGAGCCGTCGTTAGGGATCACCGACATTAGCACCCGGCTCGCCAAGCGCTTAGAGAGCGCATCCGCGACACCCACATCAAAAATCAGATGATCTTCTTTACGATAATGGACGATATCCAGCATTTCATAGGACAAGCTAAACATGCGATCCGCATACTTAAACACCAATTGGCCCAGCTCACTGGCTTCCAATTGCCGGCCTTTGCGTTTGAATAGCTTACCGCCCAAGCGTTGCTCGAGCTGGCGGACCTGTCCGGTGACGGTTTGCGGTGTTAAGAATAAGGCCTCGGCGGCTTTGGTCACCGAGCCCTTCTTTTGCGTCATCCAAAAGTAATACAGATGATTGTAATTAAGGTGTGACAAAGGAAATCTCCACGACATGTGCCCCATCATAATAAAAGCGGCTGGGTTTGAATACCCAGCCGCTTTGTTCTTGGTCACGGTCGTAATGGCCGTTTAAGCCAAAACAGGTAAGCTTTACACGCGAGTTAGCTTTGCGTTTCCACTTCCCCCACCGGCTTTAACTGATGCCGTGGCAAAATGACATACAAGAGCGTGTAGCCCAAGCTGGCCGCCAAGGTCGAGCCCAATAAAATACCTAAGCGCGATAGATTAGCCAGTTCAGGGGTTTGTGCGAAGGCAAGAGAGGCGATGAAAATAGACATCGTAAAGCCGATACCACAGAGCACGGACACGGCAAATATCTGTCTCATACAGACGCCAGTCGGCAACTGTGCCCAGCCTAAGCGTACCGCCAACCAAGCACTTAAAAAGATGCCCATCGGTTTGCCTAGCAGTAAGCCGGCCATTATGCCGAGCGGCAGCGGTGCTGCCAGATCAGATAAAGACAAGCCCTTAAGTGAGACTCCCGCATTCACAAACGCAAACAACGGCAAGATAAAAAAGGCACACCAAGGATGCAAAAAGCGCTCTAGCTCTTGAGACGGTGAGAACTTAATTCCATGTAGGGGGATCAAAAAGCCCAAAATTACGCCGGCTATCGTAGCGTGCACCCCAGACTGCAGTACCGCCACCCAGACTACCCAGCCCAAGATCAGATACGGCACTAGGTTCTTCACCTGCGCGCGGTTAAGCCAGTACAAGCCACCAATACCTAATGCCGCCACCGACAGCGCGGGTATCGATATGCCATGGTTATAAAACAGCGCAATGATGATGATAGCGCCCAAGTCATCAATAATGGCCAACGCCAGTAAAAACACTTTAAGACTCAGCGGTACTCGCTTGCCCAGCAAAGCTATCACGCCCAACGCAAACGCAATATCGGTGGCGGTCGGAATGGCCCAACCATTTTGGCTTGCGCCTTCGCCAACGTTAAACAACAAAAACCACAAGGCCGGAAACAGCATGCCGCCTATTGCAGCTATCGCGGGAAACATGGCTTTTTCTCGGCTAGAGAGCGCGCCCGAGACCAGCTCGCGTTTCACTTCTAGGCCAATCACCAAGAAAAAAATCGCCATTAGGCCATCATTTACCCAATGAGCGAGGGTTTTATCCAAATCAAGACTACTGATGCGCAGCTGAATTTGGGTATTTAGTACGTTCTGATAGATATCAGACAAACCCGTATTGGCCATCAGCATGGCAATAATGGCGGCAATAATTAACAAAATACCGCCAGAAGATTCCATTGCCAGGAAACGTTTTAGTACATAGGCCATATGATAGAGACTCCTTCTCATCAACGATCCGCCACCGAATATACTCGGCTCATCCCTAAAGGGCATTCCCTTGCGTTATCTAGCTCAGACGACGTCACCTTTGCCGTTAATTATAGATTTTCAATTAAAAAAAAAGCAAACACCTTAGGGTCTGTTGCCTCTAGCAACGCCCCCATAACATATTGGATCTTGAGTTAAATGGCTACTGCGCCCTTAATATGCGGGTGTGCTTCATAGCCTTCGAGTACGAAGTCCTCAAAGGCATAATCAAATAAGGAGTCCGGTTTTCTGGCCAAGGTTAAACGAGGCAAGGCGAAAGGCTGGCGCGTTAACTGCAACGCCGTTTGCTCCAGATGATTACGATACAAATGCACATCGCCACCGGTCCAGACAAAGTCTCCCACTTCCAGCCCCGCCTGTTGCGCCATCATGTGCGTTAACAGCGCGTAGCTTGCGATATTAAAGGGCAAGCCTAAAAACACATCACAGCTGCGCTGATAAAGCTGACAAGACAACTTGCCGTTCACCACATAAAACTGGAACAGTGCATGACAAGGTGCGAGCGCCATTTGATCCAGCTCACCCACGTTCCAGGCTGAGACAATAATGCGTCGGCTATCGGGATTAGTCTTGATGGTGTGCAGCGCTTCACTGATTTGGTCAACGACTTGGCCGTTAGCCCCTTGCCAGCTGCGCCACTGATGGCCATAAACCGGCCCTAAATCGCCATTGTCATCGGCCCACTCATCCCAGATGCGCACGCCGTGCTCTTTGAGATAGCCGGTATTAGTGTCGCCGTTTAAAAACCACAGCAATTCATGAATGATCGACTTGAGATGGCACTTTTTAGTGGTGACTAACGGAAAACCCTCAGCCAAATCAAAGCGCATCTGATGGCCGAATACGGACAAGGTACCGGTGCCGGTGCGGTCTTCTTTAACCGCACCTTTGTCTAAAATATGCTGCATTAAATCAAGATAAGCTTTCACGCTATTTGTTCTCCGTTAGTAAATCATTGCGGGTGTACCACTGGGGGCGAGCAAAAGCGGCCCACAACATAATGCCACCGGCCAACATCATGGGCATGGATAACAACTGGCCCATGCTGAACAAGTCAAGGTACAAGCCTAACTGCGCATCCGGCTCCCGCACAAACTCCACCATAAAGCGGAATAGGCCATAACAGGCGAGGAACAAGCCAGAGATAGCACCACGGGGCGCACGCAGTCGCCAAGCCAAGTTCAAGATTATCAATAACACCACGCCTTCCAGCGCAAATTGATACAGCTGGGAAGGATGGCGGGGCAGCATGCCGGCGGCGGGGAAAATAATGCCCCACGGCACTTCAGTGACTCGGCCCCAAAGCTCGCCATTGATAAAGTTACCGATACGCCCTGCGCCTAAACCAAAGGGGATCAAGGGCGCGATAAAATCAGACACCGCAAAAAAGGTTTTTTTCTGCTTACGGGCAAATAACCACAGGGCGATGATCACACCAATTAAGCCGCCATGAAACGACATGCCGCCGGTCCAGATCTTAACCAGATACAGGGGGTCGTCCAAGAAGGCATCAAACTGATAGAAGAACACATAACCCAGGCGACCACCGACGATCACGCCTAAGAAGCCATAGAAGAGCACATCCGACACCTGATCTTTGGTCCATTGGGAGCCGGGCTGGCCCGCACGTCGCGTCGCCATTAGCCAAGCAAACACAAAGCCCAGTAAATACATCAAACCATACCAATGCACCGCCAGCGGGCCTATTTGGATAGCAATGGGATCGAAACCGGGGAACACCCAGTGGCCTTCAGACATGCCTTTCTCCAGAAACAACAAAAAGGGGGTATTGTGCGATCGCACAGGAATAATTGCCAGAAAAACGAGCCCTTTGGCGAGCTGGGCGCAAAGTTAAAAATTAAAGCTTTCTTTTTGCCACGGAATACACGGAATAAAGAGATCTTAATGGCAAGAGCCCTTGCTTGTAGCCGTCAACTTGTTCGACGGTCCTGCGCAGCAGGATGGTTTGGAATGAAGCAATCTAAACATTATTTCAACAGAAGAACGCGGAATCTGAGGTTATCTCGTCTTCTTCCCACTTTACGCCTCACGCCTTACGCCTCACTCTCAATAATCAACGCGGCCCGCGCAGCAAGCCGCTTAGGCCGCGCTCTTCTAGGTAGCGACCGAAGATCTGTTTGATCGAACCCAATTGCTGCTGGCCTTCGGTTTCAGCTAACAGTTTTTTTAGCTCGTCGCAGCGTGATTGGCGCACTATGTATTTAATGCGCAAAATATTACTGCTGTTCATACTAAAACGCCGATAACCCATGGCGAGCAGGATCAACACGCCAATCGGATCCCCCGCCAGCTCACCGCAAATTGATACCGGCTTACCAAAACGCTCACCGGTGTCAATAATCTGCTGCAAGGCGCGTAATACCGCCGGATGCAGCGCATCATAAATATTGGCTACCCGACCATTGTTGCGATCCACCGCCAGTAAATATTGGGTGAGATCATTGGTGCCCACCGACCAAAAATCTACCAGCGGGGCCAGTTCTGGCAAAAGATATAATAAGGACGGCACTTCGATCATCACACCTAGGCTGGGGTAGCGGATCACCACCTGCTCGGGTGTTTCAGCCGACACCTCTCGCCAGGCTCTATCTAACATGCGCCTGGCCACCCGTACTTCATCGAGGTTAGTGACCATGGGCAACATAATCGACAGATTATCCAACCCATGACTGGCGCGCAGCATGGCTTTTAATTGCACCAAAAATATTTCCGGATGATCCAGGGTTAACCGAATGCCACGCCAACCTAAAAAGGGGTTTTCTTCGACAATGGGGAAATACGGCAACTGCTTATCGCCGCCCACATCCAAGGTGCGCATGCACACGGGTTTGCCCGCGTAATTGGCCATTACCCGCCGATAGGTGGTGATTTGCTCTTGCTCAGAAGGAAAACGGTCGCGCAGCATAAAAGGGATTTCGGTACGAAATAAGCCAATGCCATCCACGGTATCGTTGGCACTGATGGTGGTGTCCGCGCTGAGACCCGCATTCAACAACAAGGTCACGGGCACCTCGTCTAGGGTGTGCGCCTTATCATTGCCCACACTAGCAAACAGCGCATCCATTTGCTGTTCTTGTTTGATCAGACGTTTATATTCGCGCAGCACAGACGCCACCGGCTCGACCAAGAGCTCACCGTTATACCCATCCACAATCAGCAAGCGGTCTTCAAGCAACTCAAAGTTATGGTCAATGCCCATCACCGCCGGCACGCCCATGGAGCGTGCCAAAATGGCCGCGTGTGAATTCACCGAGCCTTTAGCGGAGACAATGCCTTTGAGTTTATTGGGTGGGATTTCGGCGATTAAGGTCGCACTAATTTCATCAGCTACCAAGATCACCGGCTCATCGAGCGACAAGCTGTGCATGCCTTCGTCTTCGTGGATCAAGCGCGTGAGCAGCCGCTGGCCGAGATCGCGAATATCTGCCGCTCGCTCACGCAAATAAGGATCCAACATATGACCGAACTGCGCAATTTGCTGTTCACAGATACGTTTTACCGCACTGCCGGCAATCCAACCTTGATCGATTTGCTGGCGGATCAAGGCAATAAATATCGGATCTTTCAGCAGATATTGATACACCTCCAGCACGGCTACCGACTCACTGGCTTGTGATTCTTGCAGCCGCAGCGCCATGCCGTTCAGTTCATCTTCCACTTGGATCAAGACTTTATCCAGCCGCTGATGTTGCAACTGTGGATCGTCTGTCTTGCGCTCGGTGACTTGAGCCAGCGCAATCCGTGGTCGCCATACCCAAGCGCGACCAATGGCCACCCCAGGGGAGCCCGCTAGGCCCTTTAGCATGCCATGCCAGTTAGGTGAGCGTAAGTTGCCCTTGGCTTCGGCGTGGGCAATCACTGTGGCCAGCTGGGAGGCCAAGGTAACTAAGAAAGATTCTTCGCCCTCTTCAAACAAGCGTTCCTGCTTTTGCTGCACCACCAGCACGCCCAAGGTTTTACGCTGGTGGATAATGGGCGCGCCTAAAAAGGAGATAAAGGCGTCTTCGCGGGCTTCAGGTAAATATTTGAATTTGGGATGGGAGCGGGCATCGGCCAAGTTAATCAGCTCTTCTTTGTCGCCAATTAAGCCGACTATGCCCTCACCCAGCGGGATTTTAGCGCGACCCACCGCACTGGCCGCCAAACCATCGGTGGCGGCCAGCAGGTAGTTTTGCTGATGTGCTTGGCGTAGATAAATAGAGCAGCAGTCAACGTTCATGGCAGAGCGGGTTTGGCGCACCAGCTCATTCATGGCCTCATTAAGGTCAGAGCTGGCCGTAACCTGCTGGACGATTTCCCGCAATTCCTTTAACACAGCCGCCTACTCCTTAAGTTGCGCCGTACGTTTAACGCCTTACGTTATACGTAAAGCAACTTACGTTTAATTTTACGATTTCTCATACTCGAAGCACACGAACTTCAAGCCAAAACGCCGACGCCTCAATCACTTACAGCGTATAACGTGCAGCGTAAGGCGCTGCTTAGCGCGGCCGTTTACGCAACTCGCGCCGACCTTGCTCCGCCATCACGATAGGCGCAAATTCCTTTAACACCCGTCGATATACTTCTCGTTTAAAAGACACTACTTGGCGCACCGGGTACCAATAGCTGACCCAGCGCCAATCATCAAATTCCGGTTGGCCATGACAGCCAAACTCAATATGTGGCTCTTGTTCTGATTCCAATCGCAACAGAAACCACTTCTGCTTTTGACCAATGCAAACCGGATTACTGTCCCATCGAACCAAGCGCTTAGGCAGCTTGTATTTAAGCCAGTGGCGCGTGACCGCAAGCAAAGTTACATGCTCAGGTCGCAGCCCGATTTCTTCGTACAGTTCCCGATACATGGATTGTTCCGGACTTTCACCGTCATCCACACCACCTTGCGGAAACTGCCAAGAATGCTGGCCGTAGCGCCTTGCCCACAGCACCTGGCCTTTGCGATTGCAGATCACTATGCCTACATTGGGACGAAAACCGTCGCCATCTATCACGCAATCACCAGACTAAAAAAATAACATACTGAGGATTGTTCCATATTCCCCTATTCGCGGCAAATGATGCTGTCCACATAGCTGAAATAGCCAATTCTGAATAACTTGTGTTTTTGTCAATAGTTATGAACAAAAAAGGATCCATCAAGGATCACTTGCCCCCATATTGTGTGGATAAGCTTGTGATAAAGGCTGTATAGCTTGCACAAGTGTGCAGCAAGCCGATCGGTAAGCCAGAGCTTGATCCTAAAACTCAATAATAATAAACCAATATAATCATAATCTTAAAAACAAAAAAAAGGATCTAACTGGATCTTTGCACAGGCAATTTTAAACTTATTTGATTGTGAGCAAGTTGACCTGTACAAAAAATAACCACCCTCAAGTTATCCACAACATTAAGGTGAAATTAGTGTTAACAAAACAAAACAACCGCCGTGCTCGGCAAATTTTCCCCAAAAAAATGCTAAAATCAGCATTCACCTGACTTATCCAGAATTTCTGTGGATAAGCCTGTGTAGCCGGCTGTTTTTGTAAGCAAAAAACCGTATATGATAACGTTATTAGGTTAGATGGATCCGTCGTTAGTTATAATGCCTTTCAAATCATTACCTTGCATCGATTACTGTCTTTCCAGTCAGTATTCATCTTTTATATTAAGGTTGATTATATTTTGCACAATTTAGGAATGCGCCCCCTTGACCGTGCCGCCTTGCTGCACAGTGCCGAACAATTAACCGGCTTATCGTTAGCGGAAATTGCCCAGCAGTTAGGGCTCTCGGTGCCGGAGAACCTGCGCCGAGATAAAGGCTGGATAGGTCAATTATTGGAGTTAGCCTTAGGCGCCAGTGCGGGATCCAAGCCTGAGCAAGACTTTCCAGAATTGGGCGTGGAGCTTAAAACCATACCGGTGGATGAGCGCGGTAAACCGCTAGAAACCACCTTCGTCAGTGTGGCCCCCCTCATCGGCATCAGTGGTTTGCGCTGGCAAGACTCAAACGTGCGCAATAAACTTTCTTGTGTACTGTGGATCCCCATTATCGGCACCCGCCAAACGCCACCAAGCGAGCGGATCGTCGGGCCTCCTTTATGGTGGCAACCCACGGCAGAAGAAGAACAGCTATTACGCCAAGATTGGGAAGAGATCATGGAGCTGATCAGCCTAGGGAAAATTCAGACCTTAAGTGCGCGCCATGGCCAAGTACTGCAATTGCGCCCCAAAGCCGCCAACAGTAAGGCGCTAACCGAAGCCGTGGGTCTGCACGGCCAGCCCATAATGACGCTACCGCGCGGCTTCTACCTTAAAACCGGCTTTACCGCCGCCCTACTGGCCCGGCATTTTATGCTTTGAGTGACAGCGCAGAGCGCGACTCTTTACGCTGCACTGTTATTTAAACCTTTCCGCCTGCGGCGAAATGCGAGAGCAAGCGTTCGCCTACAAACCCACACCGGTTGGCACTCAGTGCTGATCGCTTACCGCTCCCCGAAGGGGCTGCTCTTTTAGTCGCCAGATCAACCAGGCCACCAGCAAGATCCACGGGATGGCGAACAGGTTTAACCAAGCCCAGCCCAGCAGCACTAAGCCTTGGCCGGCGAATAAGCTGCCCACGGCGGCGGCGCTAAACACCATAAACTCGTTGATGCCCTGCACCTTGGCTTTTTCTGCCGGCTGGTAGCTAAAGGTCAATAAATGGGTGGCACCAATAAAAGTGAAATTCCAGCCCACGCCCAATAACAATAAGCCCCACCAATAATTCCAAAAACCTTGCCCCGTGAGATTCACCAGCACGCTCAATAATAAAGCACCGCAGCCCCAGAGGATCACCCGCCGCGTGCTGAAACGTCGGATCAGCGCGCCGGTAAAGAAAGACGGCACAAACATACCCAGTACATGCCATTGGATCACATAGGCCGTGGCACTAAAGTCATGCAGATCATGGTTCATGGCCAAAGGAGTGGCGGTCATGATCAACACCATAATGCCGTAGCCGATCATGCCCGACGCTACCGCCGCCAGCAGTAAGGGTTGAGTAAACAACTGACCATAACTTCTTACTTGAGCCTCGGCATTGATCACCGCAGGCTTAGGCAAAGGTAACAACAGGATCAAGAGTAAGGCCAGCACATAGAGGCCAAATAAGCCGTAAAATGCGCCCGCGTAAGGGCTAGCGCTATGCCAGTCTTGAGAGTGGATTGCTAAGTTAGGCCCGATAATGGCCGCTAATACGCCGCCGGCCATCACCATGCTAATAGCACGCGCATGCAATGGCTGAGCACAGGCTTCCAATGCTGCAAAACGATATTGCTGACCGACACCGATGGCGATACCAATCAAGAAGGTGCCCAGCGCAAATAAGCTTAGGCTCACTTCTAACAGTCCTTGTAGCGCCACCCAAGTACCAAACAGACCGATTAGGTTACCGATCACGAAGCCGGTTTTGCGCCCCAAGCGTTGCATTAGATGCGCCGCGGGCAAGGTGGCACAAATTAAGCCGATAAATTGACAAGCAATCGGCAGCGTCATCAAGGCGGGGTGTGCCGCCAATTCTTTGCCCACTAAGGCCGAGATCGACACCAGCAAAATATTGCCCGACATCAATAACGCCTGCGCTATCGCCAGTCCCCATACGGTAATCGGCATTGAGATTTCCTTGTTTTGAATACGTCAGGGGTGAAGGGTAAGGAGTGAGGGATAACGCCTCACAATTAACCCCTCACGCCTCACGCT
The DNA here is from genome assembly GCF_033807535.1 of Oceanisphaera sp. IT1-181. Classification (NCBI taxonomy): domain Bacteria; kingdom Pseudomonadati; phylum Pseudomonadota; class Gammaproteobacteria; order Aeromonadales; family Aeromonadaceae; genus Oceanisphaera; species Oceanisphaera sp. IT1-181. Next base: position 559,959 of record NZ_CP136856.1, on the reverse strand, counting down.
ATAAAAACAAAAAGGCCCGCAAATGCGGGCCTTTTGACACAACCGGTCGGCTATTACTTAGCTTTACGTGGAGCAGCGCCACGGGCAACAAGACGCTCTTTAATACGAGCAGCCTTACCTGTACGGTCACGCAGATAGTACAATTTAGCGCGACGTACAAGGCCACGGCGCTTCAGTTCAATGCTGCCGATCAACGGGCTGTGAGTCTGGAAAGCACGTTCTACGCCTTCACCGTTAGAAATTTTACGAACGGTAAAAGCAGAGTGCAAACCACGGTTACGCATGGCAATAACTACACCTTCGTATGCCTGCAGACGCTCTTTACCGCCCTCGGCCACGCGTACTAATACGCGTACGGTATCACCAGGACCAAATTCAGGGTGGTCGGTACGTAATTGTTCGTCTTCCAACTGCTTAATAATTTTGCTCATGATACTTCCTTTACCTAGGGTAAACTGAAAACTCTACTGTTTAGATTCGTGATGTTCACGAATAAATTGGGCAAGAAGTTGCTCTTGCGTGTCAGTCAGAGCTAGGTTGTTTAATAGTTCCGGTCTTCTTAACCAGGTACGACCTAACGATTGCTGCATTCTCCAACTGGCTACCTCGGCGTGTTTGCCACTCAACAACACTTTAGGAACGGCCATTCCCGCCAGTTGTTCAGGGCGCGTGTAGTGCGGGTGATCCAAGAGTCCTTCACTGAAAGAGTCTTGCTCCGCACTGGCCATGTCGCCTAATACACCCGGCACCAAACGGGCCACCGCATCTACTAGCACCATGGCCGGCAATTCGCCGCCACTGAGCACATAATCACCCACCGACCACTCTTCGTCGACGTCGGCTTGAATAATGCGCTCGTCCACTCCTTCGTACCGACCGGCCACCAAAATCAGCTTGTGCTGTTGGGCCAATTCGGCGACGCCTTGCTGATCCAACTTACGGCCTTGAGGAGACAGGTAAATGACCTTAGCTCCCTCACCGGCTGCCTCTCGTGCTGCGGCTATCGCATCACGCAAGGGTTGCACCATCATTAGCATCCCAGGTCCGCCCCCATAAGGTCTGTCATCGACAGTGCGGTGTTTGTCCTGGGCGAAATCTCGTGGATTCCAGCATTCAAATGTCAACAGACCATCTTTAACGGCCCGCCCGGTTACACCAAAGTCAGACACAGCCCGGAACATCTCCGGGAAGAGGCTAACCACCCCTATCCACATGATGATTTTCTCCGTGCTAGATGACTTAAGTTAAAAATCCGGTTCCCAATCAATTTCTATGATGCGCTCTGCAAGATCTACAGACTTTATCACTTGATCAACAATAAACGGGATTAACCGTTCACGCTGACCAAAAGCGTCTTTGGCATTCGCTTTGACTACTAATACGTCGTTAGAACCGGTTTCCATCAACTGCGTCACTTGGCCAAAATCATAGCCTTTGGTGTTCTGCACTCGACAGCCGATCAAGTCACGCCAGTAGAACTCGTCATCAGGCAGTGCTTTAAATAATTCTGCATTTACGCCAATGTCGGAGCCAGTTAGCAATTGGGCTTCTTCGCGCTGCTCAACATGGTCGAGCTTACAAATTAGGCCGTTATTATGACGTTTCCAGGCCGAAACCTTAATTTCACGCCAACCACTGCCAACTCTCATCAGCCAAGGCTGATATTCGAAAATGCCATCGGGTTGGTCGGTAAAGGAGTTGACCTTCAACCAACCTTTAATGCCATAAACGGCGCCCAGTTGGCCTACTACTACAGGTTCGCTCACTTTAATTCCCTACCTTGATTCAGACTTAAGCCGCAGCTTTAGTTGCGTCTTTTACTAACTTGGCAACACGCTCAGATAAAGTCGCGCCTTGACCAACCCAGTGATTAACGCGCTCAAGATCGATGCGCAGCTTTTCAGCTTGGCCAGCAGCCAATGGGTTGAAGAAGCCTACTTTCTCGATGAAACGGCTGTCACGTGCGTAACGGCTGTCTGCCACTACTACTTGGTAAAACGGACGCTTCTTAGCGCCACCACGTTGTAAACGAATGGTTACCATATCGTCCTCTATATAACGGAACAAACAAGGTTCGCAAACAGTGCGAACCTTGGCTTAAAATAAGCCGCGTAATTGTACTCCAATAGGCTGTCATTGCAACAAAATTGGTAGCGGCCTGTTGGCCTTACGCGGTTAAATTTTAGTCGTGCTGATTTCAAAACTTGCCGCCGAGCTATTAAAGCCCAGCGCAGCACGCTAACAATTAGGCTCGGCGCTTAAAACGGTCGACCGCCACCGCCCATGCCACCCATGCCGCCGGGGCCCATCATGCCTTTCATTTGGCCCATCATCTTGCGGATGCCGCCTTTGCCAGACATCTTCTTCATCATCTTTTGCATCTGGGTAAATTGCTTAAGCAATTTATTCACTTCTTGTACTTCAGTGCCCGAGCCCAAGGCGATACGGCGCTTGCGTGAGCCTTTAATTAAATCCGGATGACGACGCTCGCGCGGGGTCATGGAGCCGATAATGGCCTCCATGCGCACGCTCATTTTGTCGTTCACCTGATCTTTTACGTTGTCTGGCAGCTGGCTCATGCCCGGCAACTTATCCATCAGGCTCATCATGCCGCCCATGCTGCGCATTTGCGCTAACTGGTCGCGAAAGTCTTCCAAATCAAAGCCTTTGCCTTTTTTAAGCTTCTGCGCCATTTCGGTGGCTTTGTCTTTATCAACCGAGCGTTCCATTTGGTCGATTAAGGACAACATGTCGCCCATGCCCAAAATACGCGAGGCAATGCGATCGGGATGGAAAGGCTCTAGGGCGTCAATTTTTTCGCCCATACCGATAAATTTAATCGGCTTACCGGTAATGTGGCGCACAGAAAGCGCGGCACCACCACGGGCATCACCGTCGGCCTTGGTCAAGATCACACCGGTCAGCGGCAGCGCATCATTAAAGGCCTTGGCGGTATTGGCCGCATCTTGGCCGGTCATGGCGTCCACCACAAACAGGGTTTCGATAGGCTTGATCGCCTGATGCAGCTGTTGGATTTCATCCATCATGGCTTCATCAATGTGCAAGCGACCGGCGGTATCGACGATCAACACATCAAAAAACTGCTTACGGCCATAGTCCAGCGCGTTACGACCAATCTCTACCGGCTTTTGCTCGATATTACTGGGGAAGCACTCTACGCCTAAATCGGCGGCCAAGGTTTCTAGCTGCTTAATAGCGGCCGGACGATAAACGTCGGCACTCACCACTAATACTTTTTTCTTATGGCGCTCTTTTAAAAATTTTGCCAGCTTGGCCACTGAAGTGGTTTTACCCGCACCCTGTAAGCCCGCCATCAAGATCACCGCAGGCGGCGTGGTGGATAAGTTAAGGTCTTCGTTAGCCTCACCCATTACCGACACCAGCTCAGCGTTCACTATTTTAATGAAGGCCTGACCTGGGCTTAAGGACTTGGACACTTCCGTGCCCACCGCGCGCTCTTTGACGCGATTAACAAAATCCCGCACCACTGGCAGCGCTACGTCTGCTTCGAGTAATGCCATGCGCACTTCACGCAGGGTCTCTTTGATATTGTCTTCAGTCAGACGACCACGACCACTGATATTTTTCAGGGTCAGCGACAGCCTTTCGGTAAGATTTTCAAACATGATATAGCCCGCAGTTGGCGAAAATTACTTCTAGTATACCCAAGTTATCCGCGTAACTTAAGTCACCTTGGGTAGCGATATGCTTTAGGTTAAGGGTATACTGATATTTCTTCTTATTTCACCAATTAATGGCTTAAATTCATTATGGAATTGCTTGCTATTTTGGCGATGGCTTTTTACTTTTTAGCAGCCTTTGCCTGTGTGCATAATATACTCAACCCGCAGCATCGCAGCGGCCGCGCCAGTGTGCTGGCTGCGCTGTGCGCCATGGCGCTACACGGCCTGTGGCTGTTCGACATCATAGTGTTAGTGCCAGGACAAAACCTGAGCATGCTTAATGTGGCATCGCTCATCAGCCTGATTATTGCCGCTCTGATGACGGTGCTGGTCGCGCGCTTTAAAGTGTGGCTATTAATGCCCTTGGTCTATGGTTTTGCCGCGTTATTGTTAGCCGCCGATTGGCTTATTCCTAGCCATTACAGCATGTATCTAGAAACTCGCCCTGAGGTGTTATTGCACATCGGCTTAGGGTTGATGTCTTACTCGCTGTTAGCGATTGCCTCTTTGTTGGCGATTTTATTGGGCTTTTTAACGCACCGCCTCAAGTCCCATAAGCTGACTAACCTGCCCTCTATGCCACCTTTAATGACGCTAGAGCGCTACTTAATTCGGTTAATTTTTATCGGTGTGGTGGTGCTGACGCTGTCGATCTCCAGCGGTTTGTTTTTCTTACAAGACATGTTTGGCCCTGGTAAAGCGCACAAGGCAATTCTGACTATCATTGCATGGTGTGTGTATGTGGGCTTACTCTGGGGGCACTATCGTTTGGGCTGGCGTGGCCGAAAAGTCATTTGGGCCAGTGTGGTCGGCAGCCTATTACTGACGCTGGCCTATTTTGGCAGCCGTTTCGTACGCGAGGTATTATTGGGCTAAACCTGTTAATCACCGAGGGGCTAGCTTTTCTAAAAGACCAATAAGTACAGCTCACACTTTAGTAATTATTTAGTTTTATGACACAGGATGGTCTGCTTGGACGAAATCACCACGGGCACCCTCACGGGTGTCCTGATAGCCTTACTCTTTCTTTCTGCTTTCTTTTCGAGCTCAGAAACCGGCATGATGTCGCTCAACCGCTACAGGTTGCGCCACCTTGCGCAAAACAACAACAAATCTGCGATTCGCGTTGAAAAACTACTGGCGCGCCCTGATCGCTTAATCGGCCTGATCTTAATCGGCAATAACTTAGTCAATATTATGGCCTCGGCCATTGCCACCTTGATTGCGATTCGTCTGTTCGGCGATTTAGGCGTGGCGGTCGCTACCGTGGGCCTCACCATAGTGGTGCTGATTTTTGCTGAAGTGACACCAAAAACGCTCGCCGCACTCTACCCTGAGCGGGTGGCGTTTCCTGCCTCCTTTATACTTAAGCCCTTGATGTGGCTGCTGTATCCGGCGGTATGGATGATTAATGCCATTTCTAATGGCTTATTAATGTTGTTTCGCATTAATCCGCGTAACCAAGAAGATAACGCCATTAGCTCCGAAGAGTTACGCACCATAGTCAACGAAGCGGGTGCCCTAATACCCCGTCGCCACCAAGATATGTTGGTGTCGATCCTAGATCTTGAGAAGGTCACCGTGGATGACATCATGGTGCCACGTAATGAAATTTATGGCATAGACATCACTCAAGATTGGAAGAACATGAGTCGTCGTCTGCTGCAAAGCCCGCACACTAAAGTGCTGCTTTATCGCGACAGCATCGACGATGCCTTAGGTTTTATCCACGCCCGTGATGCGCTGCGCTTATTAGCCAAAGATGAATTTAGTAAAGCCAACTTAATGCGCGCGCTGCGTGAGCTGTATTATATTCCCGAAGCCACGCCGCTTAACGTGCAGCTGGTAAAATTTCAGCGCAACAAAGAGCGCATTGGGCTTATCGTCGATGAGTACGGGGATATTCAAGGCTTGGTGACGCTGGATGATATTTTGGAAGAAATAGTGGGTGATTTCACCACGACTATTAGCCCCACCTTAAGCGACGAGATTAAGCCGCTCGACGATGGTTCCTACCTGATTGAAGGCTCGGCCAGCATTCGTGATATTAATAAAGAGTTAGGTTGGCAGCTACCCTGTGATGGCCCCCGCTCTCTCAATGGCTTAATACTGGAATACTTGGAAGAAATCCCTGAGGCAAACATTGGCCTGCGCTTATCGGGCTACCCGCTGGAAATCTTAGAAGTCGAAAACAACATGATCAAGCTGGTGCGCGTACTGCCGTATTACTTTAAGTAGCGCGTAAGGCGTAAGGCTTAAAAATAGATCTTGGCGCCTTACGCCGTCAATAAAGAATCATTCCGAGTCTTATCAGCTGATAGCGTATCGCGTTTATTTAACTTCGATGTTAACCGCAGGCTCTAACTCGCTGAACACGCTCATTAGCTCATCACGGTTACTGATCAAATCTGCTAGCGTATAGCTTTCCATCACGGCCAAAAAGGCTTCCATGGCTTCTTTCAGCGCGTCTTTTAACAGACATATCCGCACTAAATAACAGGCGGGACTGCCGCAATCAATGCCATTAAGATTATTCTCTAGAGAGCGGATCACTTGGCCTACATTGATATCACTAGCCGGTTTGGCTAAACGTATACCGCCATTTTTACCGCGCACCGCTTTAATATAACCTTCGCGCGCCAGCTGGTTCACCACCTTTACCAGATGATTGCGCGACACGTCATACAGTTTGGACACGTGCCCCACTGAGCTCAGCTCTCCCTCAGGCAAGGTCGCCAAGTACATTAGCGTTCTTAGACCAAAGTCCGTGTAGGTGGTCAACTTCATGAGCAGTTCCTGAGTGAGTAAAAGGTACATATATAATACAGATTAGTGCAGCAGTGTGGCATTAAATACCCACCTAAGCATTAAGTGCATTCATTAAAATCCAAGTATTAAACTTAAGTATTAGAACCTAGCTGTTAAAATCACAGTATTAAAACCCTGCATTAAAACATCAAACGATGATTCAGCTCTTTGACCTTGGGTGCTGGCATTCTGGCGGCCAAGGCGGCACTGAGGCGCTGTGCCTCTTGATGCTGCTTTTTATCGTTCAGCACCATTTCTTTAAGCCACAAATACGCTTGCGGATAATCCAGCGGGCTGCCGCTACCACTCAACAGCCATTTAGCCCAAGTAAACTGGGCTTTTTCAAAACCTAAACTGGCTGCTTCTTGCATCAAAGGCGCGGCGCGCTCGCGGTTTTTTTGCACCAAAGTGCCGTCGTAATAATAACGCCCTAACTGCTCTAACGCTGCTGGCAAGCCTTGCTCGGCGGCTTTCCAGAGCATGGTCAAGCCACGGCGCGATTGCTGCGGCACACAGACGCCCCAAGCCAACATATCCCCCCATAAAAATTGATAGGCCGGCAGGCGCAACACTTCGGCTCTGGCTTCAATGTCTTGTGTTAGCTGGCAGTTATCTTTATCTCGCACTTGCTGTAAATGGCGGTTGGCATTGATCCATTCAATCAGTTCATATTCTTCATATAAGGGCACGGCACGCAGCTCGCCATCTGCCAAGGCCGCCACCGCCGAGTCTGCTGCCGCTCTGGCCTCGGTGGCATCATGGCGCTGTATATCGTCTGCACCAGGGCTTTGAGTAGCGGTAGTGAGCTTGGCGGCCGTGGCCGCCGTGGTAATCCGTTCAGCCATGGTCTTACTGCTCGCGGTAGCCACACTTGGGCTAGCCGTTTCTTCTTGTGTCTGTGCTTGGGCAACGCTCGCGCCAATCACCACGCACAGCAGCAATAGCCCTAATCTTATTATCATCAACAATTTCCTCTGGCCTACATTGGCTATCGGCTTGGTGCCAGAAAAGTGAAACTCAATCTTCGGCCGCTGAACGTTTCGCGCCGTACGCTATACGTTAAAGGACAAAATACCGCCTCACACTCACTGGTGTTTACGTACGGCGTATAACGTCAGGCGTGGCTAACGTTCTCTTAGCGTTCTTTTAGCTTCTCTTGTCGCCAATAGGCCTCTAATTCTTCTAAACTACAATCTTGGCTGTGTTTACCCTCGGCCTGCAAAGCTTGTTCAACACCCCGAAAGCGACGCTCAAATTTATCATTGGCCCCGCGCAGCACGGCTTCTGGGTCTTGTTTCAAGTGGCGTACTAAATTCACACAGGCAAACAGCACGTCACCCAGTTCATCGGCGATGCGGGCCGAGTCCTGCTCTGGCTGCGTTAGCTCGGCCATCACTTCATCCAGCTCTTCATATATTTTTGCCAGCACCGGCGGTAACGCTTGCCAGTCAAAGCCCACCGCCGAGCAGCGCTTTTGTATTTTATTGGCACGGGTGAGAGCCGGTAGATTACGCGGAATATCATCTAAGGCGCTGGTGGCATTGGCATCTTGTTGACGACGCTCTTCGGCTTTAATGGCTTCCCAGTTGGCCTTGATCTCCTCTTCGCTGGTAAAGCGGCTCTCACCAAGCTCATGGTTAACAAACACGTGTGGATGGCGGCGAACCAGCTTTTCGCTAACCGCTTGTACCACATCATTAAAATCAAATAGCGCCTGCTCTTTGCCGAGTTGTGCGTAAAACACCACTTGAAATAACAAGTCACCCAGCTCACCCGGCAACTCATCCAGCGCATTGCGAGTAATGGTATCCGCCACTTCATAAGCCTCTTCTAAGGTGTGCGGCACTATGCTGGCAAAGTCTTGTTTTTGATCCCAGGGGCAGCCAGATACGGGATCACGCAGCGCCGCCATAATGCCAAGCAAGTCGTCGAGAGAATAAGATTTCATGGGGTTCCTGTGAGAAAAATAGCCGTACGTTATGCGCTGTATGCCTTACGTGAAAGACGAACAGCGCCTTGTGTTAACCTACCGCGTAAAGCGTATCGCGGCTCTTAAAGCCGTTTCGCTTCAATAATATCCGGCAATTGGCTGATTTTGGCTAAAGCGCGGCTTAAGCTATCTATGTTGTAAATGCGCAGTGCCATGTCCATGGTCGCGGTTTGTTGTTTACGACTAGCTCGACTGCTGAACTCCACCACATTAATTTTTTCGTTGGCCAAAATAGTGGTGATATCGCGCAATAAGCCAGATCTGTCGGTGGCCACCACGCGCAAGGTGATTTTATAGCCTCCGGCGTTATTTTCGCCCCATACTGCTTCTACCACGCGCTCTGGGTGCTGGCTTTGTAATTCTTTTAATTGCTCGCAATCGTCACGGTGAATGGAAATACCCCGACCTTGGGTAATAAAGCCAGTGATCTCATCACCCGGTATCGGTTGGCAGCAACGGGCGATATTGGTCAACAGATTACCCACGCCCTCCACCACTATATGGCCCTTAGAGTTAACAGTGGTGGGCTTTTTAGCGGCGTTTAAGACTAATTGGCGCAGTACCGCTTCGTCTTCTTCCGCGCTGGTGGGCTTTTTATGCAGCCCTTGCAGGTAATTAAGCAGCTGGTTAATACGCAGATCGCCGCCGCCAATACCGGCCAACAGATCATCGATATGGGTGACGTTATAGCGCTCTAATACCGTTTTGTTAATCAAGGAAAATTGCAGGCCCACGCGCTCCAGCTCTTTATCCAATACTTCACGGCCGGCCAGTATATTCTTATCGCGGTCTTGTTTCTTAAACCAAGTGCTGACCTTAGCGCGGGCGCGGCTGGTACGTAAAAAACCCTGATTCGGGTTCATCCAATCGCGGCTCGGATTAGGCTGCTTTTGGGTAATGACTTCCACCTGATCGCCGGTTTGCAGCGCATAGGTAAAGGGCACGATGCGACCATCAATTTTGGCACCGATACAACGATGGCCAATTTGACTGTGAATGTAATAAGCAAAATCCAGCGGCGTGGCACCCAGCGGCATGTCCACCACCTCGCCTTTAGGCGTAAAGACATACACGCGGTCTTCAAACACTTGGCTGCGCAGCTCGTCTACTAAAGAGCCACTTTCAGTCAAGTCTTCTTGCCAGGCCAGCAGCTTTCTCAGCCAAGTGATTTTATCCTCAAAGCCACTTTGCTTGGTATTACCGCCGCCTTCTTTGTATTTCCAGTGTGCGGCCACACCCAGCTCTGCATCTTGATGCATCTGACTGGTGCGAATTTGTATTTCAACGGTTTTGCCCTCTGGGCCTAACACTACCGTGTGAATCGACTGATAACCGTTAGGTTTAGGGTTGGCCACATAGTCATCAAACTCGCGTGGAATATGCCGAAACTGGGTATGTACCACCCCGAGTGCGCCGTAGCAGTCTTGCAAATGCGGGGTGATCACCCTCACTGCGCGCACATCGAACAACTCGTCAAAATCCAGATGCTTCTTCTGCATTTTGCGCCAAATACTGTAGATGTGTTTAGGTCGGCCATAGACCTCCGCCACCACACCCGCCTCGGCTAACGCGTCTTTTAAACCACTGACAAAGTCATGAATGTACGCTTCGCGCGCCAACCGTTTTTCATGTAACAAAGACGCGATGCGCTTGTAGGTCTCGGGGTGTAAATAGCGAAACGATAAATCTTCCAGCTCCCACTTTAGCTGGCCGATACCAAGACGGTTGGCCAAGGGGGCGTAGATGCTGGCAATTTCTTTGGCCACCAAGACGCGGGTTTCTTCATCGGCACCTTTCACTTCACGCAGGCAGGTGATGCGCTCCGCGAGCTTGATTACCACGGCGCGCACGTCTTCCACCATGGCCATCAACATGCGCCGCACGCGATCAACTTGTACTTCTGAGTTTTTCTCATTCTGCACGTGCTGCAAGGAGCGGATGGCTTCCATGTCAATCACGCCTTGCAATAAGCGCGGTATGGCAGCGCCAAACTTGGGTTCAATTTCCGCCAAAGTTAGGTGACCGGCTTCCACAAAGGGGTATAGCATCGCGGCCTTGATGGTCTCGATGTCCATACTCAAAGTGAGCAGTATGCCCACCATCTCGACCCCTTGGGCCTGTAATTGCAATAAATCCGGCAGCGGCGCTTTCAAGTTTAAGCAACACTCATACAGCGCTTTTAACTGCCCTTGTTCTTCTGCCAAGAACGGCAAGCTCGCCGCCCATTCTTCTAGATTGAAGGTGACGGTAAGATGAGTATTGCGTACTGCAACCATAGTTATCCCTTAACTTAACTCAATTCGAACAAGGCCATTGCTTCGCAATGCACCGTATGGGGAAACATATCAATTAAACACAAGCGTGTTAGACGATAACCCGCCGCCAACAATGGCAAGCTGTCGCGCGCCAAGGTCACCGGATTACAAGACACATACAACAGACGCTCAGGTGCTAACTCACACAAATAAGGCATCACCTGCTCGGCACCGGCGCGACCGGGATCCAATAACACCCGCTCAAATCCTTGCTGAGCCCAGGGTTCTTGGGTGAAGTCTGCGGCTAAATCAGCCCGATAAAACTGCGCTTGATCTAAGCCATTGTCTTCTGCGTTACCGCGCGCTTGCTCCACCATTTCCATCACTCCCTCTACGCCAATCACCGCATGCCCGGCGGACGCTAGCGGCAAAGAGAAGTTGCCCACACCACAAAACAAATCCAATACCGCATGATTAGGGGTGGGTGCCAGCCAGTCTTGAGCTTTGACCACCAATTGGCCATTAAGCGGCCCATTGATCTGAATAAAATCACCGGGAGTGAAAGAGAGCTTTATATTATCTATCTGATAATAAAGTGAAAAAGGTACATGTAAAGGCCGACGATTATTATCGTCTTGTAAAAATAACGCCAGATTACGACTCTGCGCAAAAGACACCAGTAATTCCAGATCGTGAGCCGACAAACTGGCCGTGTGGCGCAACAATACCGCCACGCCCTCACTCGCATCATAAAGCTCGATATGACCCAATTGCTTGGTGGCCTTGAGCGCATTTAATAAGGCTCTCAGCGGCGCTATCAACGCAGATAATTGCGGGCGCAACACGCCACAGTGCTCGATTTCCACCAATTGATGGGACTGACTGCGTCTAAACCCTAACGCCACGCCCTTGCCTTGCAGGCGGATCGACAAGCGCGCCACCCGTCGATAGCCTTGGGTGGACGAGTCAGTTAACCATTCGGGCTCGGGCAAGTCTGTGATGCCTTGACGAGAAAAAAGCTGTGCCAGCGTGCGCGCCTTGAGTGCGCGCTGCTCTAATACCGCCATATGCTGCAAAGAGCAGCCGCCGCACTCATTAATATAAGGGCAAAAAGGCTTTGCTCGGGTAGCGGCTGGGGTCAGCACTTTTAGTAACCGCGCGGTTTGATACTTGGCATTTTGTTGCTCGATGCGCACTCGCACTTGCTCGCCTTTAAGGGCGGCCGGTACAAACAGCGGCTTCCCTTGATGGCGAGTCACACCTATCCCATGGCTATTCACTTCAGCGATGGTCACGTCTAACGGCGCTTGAGTGGCGAGCTTGGGTTTGCTTTGCTTGAAGAACTGAACCATAAACGTGGAGGCCTCGAACCGGCTATGTCATCATAAGCATCTGTTGATTTGATGCGCGTATTGTCCCACATTAGCCCACTATGACCAAATACGGCCTGCGAGCCAGAATACTCGCCTACACCATAATTCCTACCCTGCTGATTGGTATATTTTTAGCCGGCTACTTTTCTGTGAGCCGCTATCAGCAATTAGAAGAGTCGCTGATCCGCCAAGGGGTCAACGTGATCGAGCCCATGGCGCTGGCCAGCGAGCTGGCCTTAACCAGCCGCAATCGCGAGGCGCTGAATCGGCTGCTCAGTAATATTCATCGTAATAATAGCCCGCTGGTCAAAGCCATCGCCTTGTTTGATGAGCAGGGGCACTTATTAGTCACCTCTAATTATCATCGAGATTTCACGCAACTGCGCTTAGCACAAGGCGAGCCTATCCCGTACGCCACCGAGGTGGAAAGTGGTGAGGACGGCATTATTTTGCGCACCCCAGTACTTAGCGACAATATTCAAACCGACTCGACTTGGGAAGACGTCTCGACTATTTCCATCGGTTACATCGCCATGCAGTTGACCAACGACTCGGCCATGCTGGTGCATTATAGAGATACTTTTTTTGCCAGCCTGATAGTGCTGTTGGGCGTGCTCTTGAGCATGCTCTTTGGTTTGCGCTTAATTAAGGGCGTATCTAAGCCTGTCACCGATATGATCACCGCCATCTATAAAATTCGTGAAGGTCGGCTCGACACCCGGGTGCACGGTGAGTTTACCGGCGAAATGGACATGCTAAAAAGTGGCATTAACGCCATGGCCAAATCCTTGTCTGAATATCACGATGAAATGCAGCAAAACGTCGATCAAGCCACCTCGGATTTGCGCGAAACGTTAGAGCAAATTGAGATTCAGAATATTGAATTAGACATGGCCAAAAAGCGCGCTCAAGAAGCGGCGCGGGTCAAAACCGAGTTTTTGGCCAATATGTCCCATGAATTGCGCACCCCGCTCAATGGCGTGATCGGCTTTGCTCGGCAATTACAAAAAACTCGCCTTACCGCGAATCAATTCGATTATCTCACCACCATCGAAAAGTCGGCACAAAATCTGCTCAGCATCATTAATGATATTCTCGATTTTTCTAAGCTTGAAGCGGGCAAGCTGAAGATGGAGCAACTGCCTTTCTCCTTGCGTGATGCCTTACAAGAAGTGATGACGTTACTTGCCCCCAGCGCCCATGATAAAGGGCTGGAGCTCTCGTTACGGGTAGATGCGGCTGTGCAAGACAGCCTAGTGGGTGATTCGCTGCGCTTGCAGCAAGTGCTGACCAATCTGGTCGGCAACGCCATTAAGTTTACCGAGCAAGGCAACGTGGATGTGCGCGTCGATGCCTGTCCGGCCAGACAGCCCGAACGCGCGGCACTGCGCATTCACGTACAAGATACGGGAATTGGTATTTCGGACGTGCAGCGTCGCCAGTTGTTTCAAGCCTTTAATCAAGCGGACTCCAGTATTTCTCGCCGCTATGGTGGCACCGGTTTAGGCTTGGTGATCACCCAAAAGCTGGTGCATCAGATGGCGGGCAACATTGAGCTGCACTCTGAATTAGGTGCAGGCTCAGTGTTTAGTTTTACCCTAGAACTCAATCGGGCCGTATTACCACTGGCCGAACCCCTGCCACTGGCCAGACTTAGCCGAAAAACCGTGCTCTATATCGAAGAAGATAACTTTAGCCGCCGCGCCACCAATGCCTTACTGCGTGAATGGGGCGTGCAGCTACTACATGAGCACAGTGAGAATACGCACCTAGATTGCGTACTACTCGGCTTTGGCCCCAACGCCTTGCCCAGCCAAATGGAGCAGAGTATTGAGCAACACAAAGCACAAGGCCGTAAGGTGGTGGTGTTACTGAGCTCTACAGACCCTATTTTAGCCGACGCTTTGGTGCGCCACGGTGCCCACCTGTGCCTTACTAAGCCCGTTCATTATCAACGCTTAGCGCAGGCCCTGCTCAATCACACAACCGCCCGCCCAAAGCAAATCAGTTATCAACAAACCTATTTGGAACAAGACGCTCAAGGCCAAACCGAGCCTGTCACTTTACTGCAAATTCCTTTACTGCCCGCCAGCCAAAAGCAGCAGATGCGCGTGTTAGCCGTGGATGATAACCCCGCCAACCTTAAACTGATTAGCGCCCTGCTGCGCGAGCAAGTCAGCCAAGTTGATACTTGCTCTAATGGCCAAGAAGCCTTGAATTTGGCGACCGTGAATCACTACGACGTCATTTTTATGGATATTCAAATGCCCTTGCTGGATGGCATACAAGCCACCCAAGAAATTCGCGCCGGTCAGGGCCCCAATGCGATAACGCCGATAGTGGCGGTGACCGCTCATGCCATCGCCGGTGAGCGCGAGCGCTTAATACTGCAAGGCATAGATGATTATCTGGCCAAGCCGCTCGATGAAAATATGCTGGCTCTGCTGATCCAGCGCTTCGCCCAGCCAGCCGAACCCAATAAAGGGCACAGCCAAATTAATTGGCAACTGGCCATGAAACAAGCGGGCAATAAACCTGAGCTAGCCAAAGACATGCTGAGGCTGTTGCTAGAGAGCTTTGATGAATTTGAACCCCTGCTCAATGCGGCGCTATCGGGCGAATTAGGCGAGCAACAATTGTATACTGCCTTGCACAAGCTGCATGGCGGGACCGCCTACTGTGGCGTACCGGCGTTACAGTCGTTAGTGTCTGAGCTAGAACAGGCCTTATTAGCCAAACAATCGCTTAGCGAATTAGAGCCAGAATTACTCGAACTCGAAGAGCGACTCGCTCAAGTACGAGCAGAGGCGAAGGCTTATTTGTAAGGCGTGAAGCGTGAAGCGTGAAAAGATAATGCAATAAAAACGCCGAGCAATTCGCTCGGCGTTTTCTCTTCGTTCAAGGTCTGTCGTACAGTTTGGCTTTATGGTCAGTGCCTGTTACACCTCTCTCCTCACCCTTTACCCTTCACGATTAAATCCCTTGTCTTGCTTCTTGCATTAAACGCTTCATGTCGCGGATGGCTTTTTCTAGGCCATCAAAGGCGGCGCGGGCGATAATCGCGTGGCCAATATTCAGTTCATGCATCTCAGGAATGGCGGCAATGGGTTTCACATTGTGGTAATGCAGGCCGTGACCGGCATTTACCTTTAAGCCTGCCTTATGCGCATAAGTGGCGGCGGCGGCAATACGCTGCACATCTGCCGCTTGCTCTTCTTCGGTTAAGGCATTGGCATAATGGCCGGTGTGAATTTCAATAAAGGGCGCACCGGTAGCCACGGCAGCGTCAATTTGGTTGTGCTCGGCGTCAATAAACAGCGACACCTTAATGCCAGCTTTACTCAAGCGTTGCACGGCGGCGGTCACTTTATCTAGCTGGCCGGCCACATCTAAGCCACCTTCGGTGGTCACTTCTTCGCGTTTTTCTGGCACGAGACAGACGAAGGCAGGCTTAATACGACAAGCGATATCGAGCATTTCTTCGGTGACTGCCATTTCCAAATTCATCCGCGTTTGGATAGTGTCACTTAATATTTCCACATCGCGGTCAATAATATGGCGGCGGTCTTCACGCAGGTGCACGGTAATACCGTCGGCACCGGCAAGCTCTGCCAGCGTGGCCGCATACACAGGATCCGGATAGCTGGTGCCCCGCGCATTACGCAAGGTAGCAATGTGATCGATATTAACGCCTAAATATAATTCACTCACTGCGACTTCCTCTCTTTCCTTTGATAAACAGCGCTCGACTGCGCAAAGGTCGACCCGCTAAATAGGGGGCCAACGCTTGGCGACTAAAGTGTTTGGCGGCTTGCAGTACCTCAGCGGTGCTAAAGTCTAACTCCGCCAAGGCAGTTAGGTGTGCGCCCACATAGGCGCCGGGTTGTGGCTTCAATAAACGGCTAAAGCCCGCTTCCGATTGATACTGATACCAAGCGTTGGCGTCTATCGCCTCCCCCGTCTGTGCATCGACGGTAAAGTCCACGCCATAGCCCAAGACACTGAGCATATAAAACTCAAAGTGGCGCAAGCAAGGCTCAAGGCTCTCACCCGCCGCTAACTTGTGCAAGGTGCTTTGATAAGCATCAAACACCTCGTCGAAGGGGGTGTGGGCTTCTAACAGGTAATAAATGAGCTCGTTGAGATACAAGCCACTGTATAAAGCGGTACTGGTCAGGCGAATGGCCGGTGCCGTGGATTCCACTTTAAATAGGGTTTTAAGCTCCCCCTTGCCACCAAAGGTAAGACTTAAGGGCACAAAGGGCTGTAACAGCCCTTTAAGTGGCGAGCGAGGTTGTCGGCTGCCTTTAGCGATTATGCTTTGGCGCCCCTGCTCTTGAGTGAATACCTCGACCAGCTGGCTGGTTTCTCGGTAGGGGCGACTGTGAATAACGAACGCCGCCTGCCCCTTCATCAATCGTCACCGTACCCCAAGCTGCGCAGCGCTCGCTCGTCATCGGCCCAACCGGATTTAACCTTGACCCACAGCTCGAGAAACACTTTTTGCTCCAGCAATCGTTCCAGATCTAAGCGGGCTTCGGTGCCGATCACTTTTAGTTTTGCACCTTTGTTGCCGATCACCATGCGTTTTTGACCCGTTCGCTCCACCAAGATCAAGCCGTTAATGCAGACCACGCCCTTGTCGTTCACCTCATAGGTTTCGATTTCTACGGTTACAGAGTAAGGTAATTCCTCACCCATAAAGCGCATGATCTTTTCACGGATAATTTCCGCCGCCATAAAGCGCGACGATCTATCTGTGATGTAGTCTTCGGGAAAGTGATGGGGTGACGGCTTCAAACGGCCACGAGCTAACTTAGCAATCACATCGACGTTAGTGCCCTTCTCGGCAGACATAGGCACGATATCAGCGAAGTCCATCTTAGTGGCCAGCCATTGCAGGTGCGGCAACAGCTCTTCTCTGGTCTCAACGTTATCAATCTTATTCACGGCCAACACGACTGGGCACTCTAAACGACGCAGCTTGTTCAGCACCATCTCATCATCCGGCGTCCACTTAGTACCTTCCACCATAAATACCGCCATCTCCACATCGCCCAAAGAGCTGGATGCGGCGCGGTTCATTAAGCGGTTAATGGTGCGCTTTTCTTCGATGTGCAAACCGGGCGTATCCACATAGATAGCCTGATAAGCGCCCTCGGTGTCGATGCCCATGATGCGGTGGCGCGTCGTTTGTGGCTTACGCGAGGTGATGCTGATCTTTTGCCCTAACAGCTGATTCAGCAGCGTCGATTTACCCACGTTGGGGCGACCGACAATGGCGATAAAACCGCAATAAGTTTGTTCTTGTGCTGTCATAGCAAGACTTCCAAAGCATGTTCGGCCGCTGATTGTTCGGCCTTGCGACGACTGGTACCAATGCCAATCACAGGTTGTGCCATGCCTTCAATCTGGCAATGCACGGTAAATTTTTGGTTGTGAGCTTCACCAATCACTTGCTCCACCGTATAGGTAGGCAAGGGTTTGCGCTTGCCCTGCAACAGTTCTTGCAGGCGCGTTTTGGGATCTTTTTGGTCGATACCCGGCTGAATCGCATTAAGGCGGTCTTCATACCAGCCCAGCATCATGGTTTGCATCTGCTCAATATTGGCATCCAGATACACGGCGCCAATAATGGCTTCTACCGCATCAGCCAAAATCGACTCACGGCGAAAACCACCGCTCTTCAGCTCACCGGGGCCTAAGATTAAATACTCGCCCAGTTCAAACTCACGGGCCAGCTCGGCCAAGGTTTTTTCTCGCACCAGCGTAGCGCGCATTCGCGACATGTCACCTTCGTTAACCCGAGGAAAACGATGGAACAGCGCATCGGCAATCACCATGCTCAGCAGTGAATCACCCAAAAACTCTAAGCGTTCATTATGGCGTGAGCCGGCGCTGCGGTGGGTTAACGCCCGTACCAACATGGCTTGGTCATTAAAGGTGTAACCTATTTTCTTTTCTAAAATGTGCAAATTTTTCATTAATGAATAGCGCCTATGCGGCTAAAACGGACATTACTGGGCACCCAAGCAGGTAACCAGCTGTCTGCGTTACGTTCAAATTCAAAGCTAATCCAGATGGCCACAGCTTTACCGACTAGGTTTTCTTCGGGTACAAAGCCCCAAAAACGGCTGTCGGTACTGTTGTCTCTGTTATCACCCAAGGTAAAATAATGTCCGGCCGGTACTAGCCACTCGTTCTGAGCCGTGTTGGGCTGGCCATAATAGAGCGACACGCGGTCTGGCTGTATGGGATTGCGCAGAATATCGTGGCCGCGCTCCGTTAAATTTTCACTAAAGCGCTCCAATGCTGTGCCCATTTGTGAAAACTCGCCCGCTTGCCCTGGGGTCAAGGCCACAGGAGCAAAGTCTGGGCAATCCGTGCCATCACAAGCCGGCTTGATAAACAGCTGCTTATCTTGATAGATAACTCTATCGCCCGGCAGGCCTACCACCCGTTTGATGTAATCGACGCGGGTATCTTCTGGGTATTTAAACACCACTACATCGCCGCGCTTAGGCTGGCCGGTAGCAATTAAGGTGGTATTGCCCACCGGCTCTTTTAAGCCGTAGGCAAATTTTTCTACCAGAATAAAATCACCCACCAGCAGGGTCGGCATCATGGAGCCAGACGGTATTTGAAACGGCTCGTAAATAAAGGAGCGCAAGATCAATACCGCCGCAATCACTGGGAAAATAGAGCGTGCTTGCTCAATCCAACCCGGTACTTTGGCGGCACGCACTAAGGCAGCTTCATCCACTTTATTGCCGTGGGCCACTTGGGCCTCGGCTATCTTGCGCGCTCGGGCAGGGGCCCACATCCACTTATCACAGGCCCAAATAATGCCGGTCACCAGCGTGACCAGCACTAAAATCAAGGCAAAATTACTCGCCATACTTACTTATCCTTACCGACGTGAAGAATCGCTAAGAAGGCATCTTGCGGTATATCTACCCGACCCAATGACTTCATGCGTTTTTTACCTTCTTTCTGCTTAGAGAGCAGCTTTTTCTTACGACTAACGTCGCCGCCATAACACTTAGCGGTTACGTCTTTGCGCAAGGCTTTAACGGTACTACGCGAGATTATCTGGCTACCAATCGAGGCTTGAATGGCAATATCAAACATCTGGCGCGGAATAAGCTCGCGCATCTTATCTACCAACATACGACCACGATAAATGGCATTGGCTTTGTGAGTGATAACGGCCAAGGCATCAACGCGGTCACCGTTGATCATAATATCCAGGCGCACCATGTCAGCGGTTTCAAAGTGGCTAAAACCATAATCCAATGAGGCATAACCGCGGCTGCACGACTTCAAACGGTCGAAGAAATCCAGTACCACTTCCGCCATCGGAATATCGTAGCTGAGGGCCACCTGCTTGCCGTGATAGACCATGTTTTTCTGGGTACCGCGCTTCTCGATGCACAAGGTGATCACGTTGCCCAAGTATTCTTGTGGTACCAGAATATTACACTCGGCAATCGGCTCACGCAGCTCTTCGATATTGTTCAGCGCCGGCATATTGGACGGGCTAGAAATATAAATCACTTCGCCGTCAATTTTGACGATTTCATACACTACGGTTGGTGCCGTGGTAATCAAGTCCAAGTCGTATTCGCGCTCTAAGCGCTCTTGGATGATTTCCATGTGCAACAAGCCTAAGAATCCACAACGGAAACCAAAGCCTAACGCATTAGAGGTTTCTGGCTCATAGAACAAAGAGGCATCGTTGAGCGAGAGTTTATCCAGCGCATCACGGAAAGCTTCATAGTCGTCGGCAGAAATTGGGAATAAGCCCGCATATACCTGTGGTTTCACTTTCTGAAAGCCCGGTAATACAAACTCAGCGCCGTGCTTAGCGTGGGTCAGTGTATCGCCCACAGGTGCACCGTGAATTTCTTTAATACCGCACACTACCCAGCCCACTTCGCCGCAGCCGAGGCCGTCGGTGTCGGTTTGCTTAGGTGTGAAAATACCAATGCGATCCACCCCCCACACTTGGCCGGTGCTCATTACTTTGATCTTATCGTGCTTCTTCAGCTTGCCGTGCTTCACCCGCACCAAAGAGACCACGCCCAAATAGGGGTCAAACCAAGAGTCAATGATCAGCGCCTGCAGCGGGCCATCTGGGTTGCCTTCTGGTGGCGGGATTTGGCTGACAATACGCTCCAGCACTTCATCCATACCCACACCGGTTTTAGCGGAGCAGCGCACCGCGTCCATGGCCACTATGCCTACTATGTCTTCGATTTCGGCCGCTACTCGATCAGGCTCCGCCTGCGGCAAGTCAATCTTGTTCAAGATCGGGACCACTTCTAAGTCCATGTCCAGTGCCGTGTAGCAGTTAGCCAAAGTCTGTGCCTCAACACCCTGACCTGCGTCAACCACCAGCAAAGCTCCTTCACAGGCGGCCAAAGAACGAGAAACTTCATAAGAGAAGTCTACGTGCCCCGGAGTATCGATAAAGTTAAGCTGGTATGTTTCGCCGTCGTCGGCCTGGTAGTTGAGGGTCACACTTTGCGCTTTAATGGTAATGCCGCGTTCGCGCTCTAAGTCCATGGAGTCGAGCACTTGCTGTTGCATTTCTCGGTCTGACAAACCCCCACACACCTGGATCAAACGATCGGACAGGGTGGACTTGCCGTGGTCTATATGAGCGATGACGGAAAAGTTACGAATGTGCTTCATGATGAGATAAGGAGTCCGTAGTCTGAAAAGCAAAGGTAAAGGCAGGATTCTACTGGATTAGCATTACCGAGGCCAATCCTTAGTCAATATTAGGTGGCGACTGTGCAGTGCCAAGGTTCATTAGAGTCAGGGTTAGTGCGGCATAAACAAAGGTAGTCAGGGAGTATCAGCCTCATACGCAACGCTTGCCATGGGCAGCAAGACGGCGATGATCACCGGCTCTGTTGCTAAACGCCCATCTCGCCCTGCCCAGCGGGAGGCTAACACGAAGCCAAGCGTACCGCCGATGGCCGCACCCAAAATGGTACCGCCATCACCCATGCCCAAACCTATGCTGGCCAACAAAGCGCCAGTCAGCACTAATAACAGCGGGAATAAATACACTAAAAACACACTGCGCAACAAGCTGTGATCAGGAATGCCAATGCGCACTTGTTGATTCACGGTGAGCGCTAGTTCGGTGGCGATCACAAATCTATGGTCGCGGCCAGGCAAGGCTTTAGAAACGATGCCGGTACCGCAGTTGCTGTTTTGCTTGCACTGACCACAGGCCGACTTGCTAAAACACACCACTTCTACCTGCCCGTCATATACGGCAGAGACGGTCGCTATTTCTTCAATCATGCGCGGTCCTCTGCTTTATCTGTAAGTCCATTAAGCAATAAGACCATTAGGGCGTTTCAACGCGGGTAATGGACTCGGCAATTTGGCGAGCGGTTTCAACAGGAATCGCTCCCACCACGGTAATATCTGCACCGGCAGGCGAAATAACACTCAGCAAATGGGTGGCACCTTGGCGCACGAGTTGTTGCTTCACTTCCGTCTGCGCTTTGGCTTGAGACAGATACACAGACACATCCACCAAACTGTTAGAGAGCATCACGTAATCCACCGCTTGCTCGGTAATGGGCAGCTTATGTTTATCTTGCGAGCGCAGCTCAAAGCCCGCAGGCATCCAGCCAAAACGCCAAGGCAGCTGCTGTTGCGGTGCCGGATATACGTCAGACACAGACACCAATGCAGGCAAATTAGCGGCTTTTAATTCTTTAATTAACGGGCTCGGCATATCGCTGACTTTAAGTGCCACGCCCATGCTTTGCTCCACCACTTGAGCATCTTCACTCAACGTATCCAACCTCACCAATAAGCCGGTTTCTTGATCCAACCACAACATATAGCCGTAATAATCCGCTGATTTAGGCACTAAGCGCACTACTTGCGCCACTCTGCCTAATACCCGGCTGCGCCCTGCCGACACCGCATCATATTTAGCTAATAAAGAGTCGAGCGACATTTGTTGTAGTCGGTAAAAAAGACCAGGCAGATTAGAGTTTTTTAGCGTATAGCCACTGTGGCTGGCATCGAAGAAACTGGTTTCATCGCCGCGCTGCACAAACTCTCGAGGCCGACCATTGAGGTGAGTGAGATGGGTAAACACTTGGCCGTCAAGGTGGCCCCGAGTCAGTCGCTTAGGCTCAAGTTCACCTTGGCTAAATTCAATCAGAGTCAGCTCAAAGTTAAGTTGTTGATAAGCCTGCTGCATGCGCTGCAACAAGCTGGGCGCCGAGCCATCTTCGGCCATGACAAGACCGGGAAAAACCCATGCAAATATCAGGATAACGGCACTCAGCCCCTGTTTTTTCAAACTGTTTACCTTTAATTTTTATGAAGTTGCTACTAAGAAGTTGCTAAGTGTGGCGCAGTCGCTCGTTTTTATACGGTTGCTAGGTGTGGCGCAACCGCTCGTTTACGCTAGCGCTAGTGTTGGCGCAACCGCTGCTGCAACTCATGATCCATCAATAATTCATGAATACGTCGTTGCTGCTCTAATAATACTTGTTCATTCGTGGGCTGCTGTGACTGAGCTCGGTAATTCAGGCTCACGGGCGTCGCACTGCCACTCAGGGGTATGGTATTGAGCACTGGCGATTGCATATCTTGCTGGCTGTATTGTTGCACGCCCACAATTAATGCCGCCGATACAGATGCAGCAATCGCAAATTGCCCGGCGTAACGCATCATGGGCGCCAAACGACCAAAGCGGCCTCGCACCACATTACTCGCTACGGCTTGCTCAGCTGAATCTTGTGACTGAGCATTGGCGCTGCCAGTGCTAATAGTGCTCACCGAATGCGGTGCTTCATCAGCTAACGCCGCTAAGATGTTATCACTCAAATCCAGATGCAAATGCGTAGGCAAGTCGTTGCGCAAGGCATCACCATACAGATGATAACGCGCAAAGGTATCTGCCAATGCAGGCTCGCTACTCAATTGCTCCAGCAAGACCTTGTCTTGAAGCTCGCCGTCAACCAAAGCCGAAATCTGCTCTTTGTGTGCCGCCTTGTTTGCCGCATTAGTGGCTTCATGGTTTGCAGCATTGGTGGCTTCATGGTTTGCCATGTGGTTTGCCATAACAGTTATTCTCCGTTCAACCCTGAAGTAATGGCTGGACTCGCTTGTCGATTGCTTCGCGTGCTCGAAATATTCGAGAGCGAACTGTGCCTACTGGACAGTCCATCACGTTGGCAATATCTTCGTAGCTCATCCCTTCCAGCTCTCGCAAGGTTATCGCTGTTTTAAGATCTTCGGGCAGTGCGTCTATGGTGTCAAAAACGGCCCGCTTAATCTCTTCCGATAACATGAGTCGTTCCGGTGACGCTTGGTCTCTTAGGCCATTGCCACCGTCATAATACTCTGCGTCTTCTACTTCAACATCGCTACTGGGTGGGCGTCGTTTTTGCGCCACTAAGTAGTTTTTTGCCGTGTTAACCGCAATGCGATACAACCAAGTATAAAAGGCACTGTCGCCTCTAAATCCGGGCAAAGCCCGATAAGCTTTAATCAATGCTTCTTGCGTCACATCCGGTACATCACCTGAGTTGGACACGTATCGCGACACTAGGTTCGCCACTTTATGCTGATATTTTTTAACCAGTAAGCCGTAGGCGTTCTTGTCACCACGCTGCACCCGTTCAACCAGCTGCTGATCTGTAAATTGATCGCTCATGGGAGCCGCGTAACCTCCGAATAGTCCGATGCTAAAACCCATCGGCTCGTAATAAGCGCATCTCTATTGACTACGGATGCGAAGAAAAGTTCAAGTGTCTGTTAACCATTCGCTGTTCAACGGTGGTTGCGCCAATCACATTTTTACGGCGCGATTGCTTATATATCTAGAATAACTGCATTACTTAAGCTTTGCCTTGTATAAAGCCACCCTCTACCACTGCAAAAACCACCGTGACAAACCAGCAGCCCCTCAACTCAGTTAAGAACGGTGATTCTGGCTGCGCCGACAGCCCGCTTGCGATAACATAGAAAAATTATCCACAGTGGGTCAATGATACTTATGAAGGATCCTGTTGAATATCTCTGCGACGTACTCATTATTGGTAGTGGCGCCGCCGGACTCTCACTGGCATTAAAACTGGCCGATCACGCCCAAGTGCACTTACTCAGTAAGGGCCCGCTCGCAGAAGGCTCGACCTTCTACGCTCAAGGTGGCATTGCCGCCGTGTTCGATGAAACCGATAGCATAGAGTCTCATGTGGCCGATACCCTGATTGCTGGCGCCGGCTTATGTGACGAGGCCGTCGTCGAATACACCGCCCGCCAAGCCCCGGATGCCATTCAATGGCTGATTAATCAAGGCGTGCCCTTCGATACCGAGCCCTCGGCGCAGGGTAAAGAGGCATACCATCTCACTCGTGAAGGCGGCCACAGCCACAGACGTATCTTTCATGCCGCCGATGCCACCGGTAAAGCGGTGCAACTCACGCTAAACGAACGCGTACGCCAACATCCTAACATTCATATTCTCGAACGGGTTAACGCACTCGACTTAATTACCAGCGCCAAACTAGAGCCTGCCGCTAACGACACTGGCCAACCTGCTCAAGAAACAAACCAAACCGGCAATCGAGTGTTGGGCGCCTATGTCTGGAACCGCAATAAAGAACGAGTAGAAACCATTCGCGCCCGCTTCGTAGCCATGGCCACGGGCGGCGCCTCTAAGGTTTATCAATATACCTCAAACCCAGATGTCAGCTCTGGCGACGGCATTGCCATGGCGTGGCGCGCTGGCTGTCGGGTGGCCAATATGGAATTTAATCAGTTTCACCCCACCAGCTTGTTTCATCCCGATGATAACAACTTTTTACTCTCCGAAGCGCTGCGCGGTGAAGGGGCGCTGCTTAAACGCCCGGATGGCAGTCGCTTTATGCCAGATTATGACTCACGAGGCGAATTAGCCCCCCGTGACATAGTGGCGCGCGCTATCGATCATGAGATGAAACGCCTTGGCACCGAGTGCATGTATTTAGATATTAGCCATCAGCCGGCAGATTTTATCCTCAAGCACTTCCCCACTATTTATGAGCGCTGCTTAAAAGTCGGCATCGACATTACCCGCCAACCCATGCCTGTGGTGCCCGCCGCTCATTATACGTGCGGTGGCGTTATGGTGGATGAGCACAGCCAAACCGACATTCAGGGTTTATATGCCATCGGTGAAGTATCTTACACCGGCCTGCACGGAGCCAATCGCATGGCGTCTAACTCCTTATTGGAGTGCATTGTATTTGCCCGCGCCGCCGGCCAAGATATCTTAGCCAAGCTGGCCACCACGCCTGAGCCTCCTATCTTGCCGTTGTGGGATGAAAGCCAAGTGGCCGACTCTGATGAAGAAGTGGTGATCCACCATAACTGGCATGAATTGCGGTTATTTATGTGGGACTACGTAGGCATAGTGCGCTCCGACAAACGCTTAGAGCGTGCCAAACGGCGCATAGAATTATTACAGCAAGAAATCCAAGAGTATTACGCCAACTTTAGGGTCAGTAATAACCTGCTGGAGCTGCGCAATCTCGCCCAAGTGGCGGAGCTAATCGTACGCTCCGCCATGGCGCGCAAAGAATCCCGTGGCCTACATTACACCTTGGATTACCCAGATAAACTGCCTAACCCTAAGCCAACGATTTTAGAGCCATAGAAACCGCGGTACGTTTTGCGCCTTACGCCGTAAGTTTGTTGTGGCCGTCGTACCGGGCTTGCCCCGGTATCTCGTTATTGGGCACTAAAACCAAAAAGAGAGATCCTGATTTACATCAGGAAGACGGCCAATACAAAAGACACCAAGTTTAAAGATTCGGTGTCTTTCGCCTCACACCTTACGCTTATCGCCTCACAGTTTTCTGGAGGGATCTGCTTGCAGTATTAATTGCGTCAGCCGTCGATATACGGGTTCGGGTAGCGCATCTTGAAACAGCCAAAAGGCCGGCAAGCGCTGCTCGTCCAGCATCAGCACTAAAAAGCCGGGGCCTACTCGGCTGTGGTGGGATAGTCGGCCGCTGCGTGTATTTAAGCTAATCACACCTTGGTTGTATTCGCCGGTTAGCGCATAAGCGCGGCTGCGATAATAAAGTAACCCGCACACCAATAACCACACGGTTGTAAACCAAGGCAGTATATCTGCGCGTAACAAAAAGCTAGCGGGCAGCCACCATAGGCTGGCCACCGCTAACAAATAATACAGGTGATACAGCGAGGGTTTAGCGCTGATTTCGAATCTGGTTACGCTCAAGAATGAATTCCACCATGGCTTGAAACTCGGGTACTTGCGCTTGTTGATGCCTCATTAACCAAGCGAATAAGTCTGGATCATCACTTTCTAATAAGCGTTCAAATGTTTTTTGTTCCGCCTCGTTGAGCCCATCGTATTCGTGCTCCACAAAGGGGCCTAAAATCACATCCAATTCCAGCATGCCACGGCGGCACGCCCATCTTAAACGAGGCTTATTTGAAGCATTGAGCGAGGTCTTGAGCATGATTGTTTCCAAAAGATAAAACAAAACTCATAGTATAAGCTCCTATGACTACTGACAAATGTGTTGGCCATCTTTACCATGGCGGTCACACTTAACTAATTGATAACCTTTAAGGGGAGCGCCCATGTTGACTCTTTCTTCTTCTCCCGTGCTGTATCCGCTGACCGACCGAGCCGTGATCAGCTTAACCGGTGCCGACCGCACCAAGTACCTGCAGGGCCAAGTTACCTGTGACGTAGACTTACTCAATGCCGGTGACGCCAGCCTAGGCGGCCACTGTGACAGTAAAGGCCGTTTGTGGGCCAGTTTTTGGCTGGCTAATCTCGGCGAAGAGCTGTTATTGGTATTAAACGCCTCTTTATTGGAGCGTCAATTGCCTGAGCTAAAAAAATTCGCGGTGTTCGCTAAAACCGACGTTGAGGCAGTCACTGAGCAGTGGCAGGTATTTGGTTTAGCCGGTGAGGGCTTATCCTACTGGTTAGATCAGCAATTTGAAGGCTCAAACAACCTGCTGCAAGGCGGCGTTGTTATTCCGGTAGCGGCTGAGCACGCGCTCTTGCTGCTGCCTGCAGGAACCCCGCCTCCCGAATTGCCACTGGGCAATGAATCCGATTGGCGCGGCTTAATGATCCAAGCCGGTTTGCCAGATATGCAGGCCGAGCATCAGGGGGAATATATTCCGCAGATGCTAAATTTACAGGCCTTGAACGGCATTAGTTTTACCAAAGGCTGCTACTTAGGCCAAGAAACCGTGGCCCGCGCTAAGTATCGGGGCGCCAATAAAAAGGCCATGTTTGTATTGTCAGGCCACGCCAGCGCTCCCATTAGCGCCAATCAAGATTTGGAATTACAGCTGGGTGAAAACTGGCGCCGTGCTGGCACTGTGCTGAGTGTTTATCAAGACGGCGAGCAGTGCATCTTAACGTCGGTGCTGAATAACAACCTTGAGCCCGATGCAGTGTTACGCATCAAAGGCCAAGACGACAGCCGCCTCAGCCTGCAAGCCCTACCCTACAATCTGGTAGACTAAGCCTCATTAGCTAAAATCCAGATACACAAACAACCATCAACCGAGTGCAGCGAGCTCTGCACTCGGTTTCGCTGATGTTGCCATTAACGGCGGCTGTGTTCACGCCCCAAGAGGCGTGAGCACAGCCGTCACATAGGAGTCTTCATGCGTAATACGCTGGATCGTATTCGTCATACCTTAGGCTTTGAATTTATCGGCCTACTTATTTTTACCCCCTTCGCCATGCTGGTATTCGGCTACAACATGTTTGAAATGGGCCTGATGGCGGTGGTGGGCTCGGTGATTGCCACCGTGTGGAACTACATTTATAACCTGTTGTTTGACCACGCCATGGTAAAAATTCGTAACAACGTACATAAAACTACGCTGATCCGCGTGTTACATGCTGGTCTTTTTGAAGGCGGCTTATTGGTGCTGTTTTTACCGATGATTGCTTGGTATTTAGAGATAAGCATCTGGGAAGCCTTCACCATGGGCATGGCCATGTCCGCGTTTTATTTGTGCTACGCCTTTGTTTATAACCTGATTTACGACAAGGTATTTCCAATCCCCGATAACTTATCCCAAGCGCAGCAAACTTGAAAAGAGCGTTAAGATAAAATACCGCGGTAAGCTATAAGTCGTACGCTGTCAGTAAAGAAATAAACAAAAAACGGCCCTTTGTTGGGCCGTTTTTTTATCTGACGATCAAATGTCTGACAATCAAGCTTCTATTAAGAGTTTTTCTCATCCACTGGCAATTCAGCGAAGCGCTCTTCTGCGGTGATGGGCTCAGGGTTGCCTTCCATCTTCGCCACTATGGTGTTCACCGCCGTGTCGCCCACTACGTTAGACGCCGTACAGAACATATCGTTGATCCTGTCCACCGCCATAATAATGGCCATGGCTTCAATTGGCAGGCCCATTTGGTGCAGTAACACACCGGCCATCACCACAGCACCACCCGGCACACCACCAACACCGACCGACATTAACAATACGGTGACGCCCACTGTGATCAAATCACCGGTTGGGATCGGCGTACCCGAAATATTAGCGGCAAACATGGCGGCCAGGGTAATGTAAATGGCCGAGCCCGACATATTAATGGTGGCACCCAGCGGCACGCCAAAACCGGCAATGGCTTTAGATACGCCCAGCTTGTCAGTTAAGGTACGCATGGTGACCGGAATGGTGGCGTTAGAGCTGGCGGTAGACAGTGCAAACAGCAACTGCTCGCGAGTGGCTTGGCGAAACACCTTAGGTTTAACACCCGTGAACATCCACACCGCCATTGGGTAGACCACCAAAATCCAAAAGGTTAATACCAACACCACTAAGCCCACGTAACCGGCTACCGACATCAGTGTATTGGCTTCCAGCGTGGCGCCTAGGCTAATCATCAGCGCAAACACACCGTAAGGCGCCAGCGTCATTACCAAGCCAACCAGCTTCATCATCACTTCATTGGCTACGCGGAAAGTACGCATCGCCGGGGCTGCCGCTGCACCCATGGCTTGAATTGCCAAGCCGGTAATAATGGCCATAAAGATAATCTGCAGCATGTCGCCGGAGGCAAACGCTTGCACCGGATTGCTGGGCACTATACCAACCAGCATGGCGCCAATGTCGGGAGTTTCTGTGGTCGCTAACTCCATGGTCTTAGAAGCACCGTTGGGCAGAGTTGCACCCATGCCAGGCTGAAAAATCATGCCCACGCCAATGGCGGCGATGATCGACAAGATAGTATTCACGATATACAGGCCGAAAGTCTTGCTGCCTAAACGGCCGAAGCTGGCGATATCCCGCAGCTCACAAATGCCAGTCACAATGGAGATATACACCAAAGGCACGACCATCAGCTTAATCAAAGACACAAACATGCCGCCCAGCCCTTCGGCTAAGCCCACTAAGCTATTGCTTAATAACGACACATCGGCAAATAAATATTGGATCATGCTACCGATCACTAAGCCCACTATTAGGCCAGCGAAGATACGAGTTGAGAGTGAACCCTGCATTTTTTCTTCCTCAATAAGGTCTAAGCAATTCCTCTGCCAGTCTCCACTCAAGCAGTGAAGTAAGCTGGCGATTTTGCTAGTGGCAGGATTTTACATTTAAAGAACAGCTCAGCAACCAAACTTACACCACTCATCCTGAGTTCGTGATCGAGGTCACAAAACTTTAGCTTGCCGCCGATTGTTTTTCGCGGATTGGGAGCAATTTGAAGACTTTTATTCACATCCTAACGCCGGCACCAGCGGCTTAACCTTACCGCACCCAAAAACACCACATAATTCCCTAGTCGCCATCAGCCAGCAGAGACTCAGTTCATTGCTATGCTCAAATGAAGACTCAGACTGGCATACCGATCTGCAATAACATCATCAATAACAGCAGCAATAACAACTCGGACAATCGGTCACCCTAACTACATCTATAGTCACACTCATAGTTACCCCCGTAGCCGCCCCATAACATTGAGCCGATGCAAATAAAGAGGAGCAGGGATAAGTACTGTGTCTGGTCCGGCAGACAGCCACGACCCACGCAGCAACCCACACCCACACTGGCAGCGAGACCGCATATGCAGCATTCAACACCGAACTTTTCACGCAAGGAATATCAGCAGCGCCTAAGCAAGGTTAGAGCCTCCATGGAGCGCAAGAACATCCAAACGCTGATCGTGCATGATCCTTCCAACATGGCGTGGCTGACCGGCTACGACGGTTGGTCTTTTTATACGCCTCAGGTGGTGGTGGTGGGGCCGGTGGGCCAGCCTATTTGGTTTGGCCGACAAATGGATGCCAATGGGGCGAAGCGCACCGTATATCTACGCGAAGAAAATATTACCTGGTATCCGGATCATTACGTGATGAATCCGTCGTTGCATGCCATGGAATACTTGGCCAACCAAGAGCTCAAACCGAGAGCTTGGGCTTATGGCAAGGTGGGCGTGGAGATGGATAATTACTATTTCAGCCCTAAGGCGTATTTTTCATTGCGCGCTAACTTGCCTAACGCCCAGTTAGTGGACGCCACCGGCCTCGTTAATTGGTGTCGCGCCATTAAGTCAGAAACCGAGCTCAGCTATATGCGCATTGCCGCGCGTATCGTCGAAAACATGCACCAAGCGGCGTTCGATATGATAGAGCCTGGCTTACCCAAAAATCTGCTGGTGGCCGAAATATCTCGGGTAGCCATGAAGGGTCATGAGGGTCATTACGGGGATTACCCGGCCATAGTGCCCATGCTGCCCTCGGGTGAAGATGCCGCCGCCCCGCACCTCACCTGGGATGAGCGGCCCTTTAATAACAACGAGGGCACCTTCTTAGAGTTAGCCGGCTGCCATCGCCGCTATCACTGTGTGTTATCGCGCACTATCTATTTAGGCAAGCCCACCTCTAATTTCTTACGTGCCAACGAAGCCTTGAATGCCGGCCTAGAGGCAGGACTGGCCGCCGCTAAACCCGGCAATCGTTGTGCCGACATTGCCGATGCGCTTAATGCGAAGTTGGCAAAATACGGCTTTAATCGCGACGGTGCCCGCTGTGGGTATCCCATTGGCTTGAGTTATCCGCCCGACTGGGGCGAGCGCACCATGAGCCTGCGTAATACCGACCAAAGCCTATTAAAAGCCGGCATGACCTTTCACTTTATGCCCGGCCTCTGGCTAGATGACTGGGGTATGGAGACCACTGAAAGTATCGTGATCACCGACACCGGCGCCGAAACCCTTAGCCAATATCCAAGGCGTCTTTTTGTTAAAAAATAAGAGGGCGAAGAAATAAGCCGTGAAGAAAGAAGCTTGTGGGAAGTGAGCTCTTAATAAATAAGTGGGTACAGGAGTCAGCCACGCTATGCGCTTAGACAGATACGACATTCAAATTTTACAAATCTTGCAGCAGCAAGGCCGCATCACTAAAACTGACTTAGCCCAAGCCATTAACCTGTCGGTTAGTCCTTGCTGGGAGCGCGTTAAGCGCCTCGAAAAAGCGGGTATTATCGAAGGTTACGGCGCGCGAATTAATGGCCAAGTATTAAGTAAACACACCACAGTACTGGTAGAAATTAGCCTAAATAGTCACAGCGCCAGCAGCATGCAGCGCTTTGAACAAGCCATGCTCGCCTCCGAACATGTCGTCGATTGTTACGCCACCGGCGGCGGCGTCGATTACGTACTGCGCGTGCTCTGTGACGGCATAGATCAATACCAACGCCTGATGGATCATTGGTTAGACTCCGAGCTTGGCATAGACAAATACTTTACCTACATTGTCACCAAAACCATCAAACACACCACCAGCGTCACCATCCAAGATGCGCAGGGGTTGCTGTCATGAATGTGAGGCGTGAATTGTGAGGTGTGAGGTGCTATAAAAATATCGTCTGTTGTAGAGGCCGCTTCAGCCGGCCGGTTTTGTGCAACAAAACATTAAAAACTAAACCTTCAGCATGACGAGGGTTATGGTTATTCACCTTATTGTTTTGCTGCGCAAAACCGGCCGAATACTCTTATTGCAAAAAGGGGGCCTCTACAGAAAACACTATTTTTGTAGCCGCCCTATTTTAACAAAGAGTATTTGGCAGTCCTGAGAAGCGGAATGATTTAAAATTCAAAAGCCAGATCCTGACTTTCGTCAGCAAGACAGTAGAAATAACACCCACTTCCCCGTTCACAAACAGAAGAATCCTGCATTTTTACCCCAGCTTACAAAAAGTAACTTAACGCCCTACCCCTAGACTTAAAGCATCACCACAGAGCGAGCAGCCACTCGCTATCTCACGATTAGAGGTGCGCCTATGAGTCCACAACTACAAGCCGTGATCACC
Source organism: Oceanisphaera sp. IT1-181 (assembly GCF_033807535.1). Classification (NCBI taxonomy): domain Bacteria; kingdom Pseudomonadati; phylum Pseudomonadota; class Gammaproteobacteria; order Aeromonadales; family Aeromonadaceae; genus Oceanisphaera; species Oceanisphaera sp. IT1-181. Next base: position 527,465 of record NZ_CP136856.1, on the reverse strand, counting down.
AGCAAAGTGACCGACGCCATCATGCCGTATTTAAACGATGCTCGCTTAGTGCGCGAGCTGGCCTACATCAACGGCAAATGGGTGCATGGCCCCCATGATATTGATGTGCTTAATCCTGCCACCGAAGATGTGATTGGCCACTGCACTCAGCTTGAGCCTAGCCAAATTGAACAGGCCATAAATGGCGCACAAGCGGCTTTCGCCCCCTGGCGCGATTTAATGATGGATGAACGCGCCGCCATCTTACTGCGCTGGCACGATCTGATTTTAGAAAACAAAGAAGACTTGGCGCGCCTGATGGTGCTGGAGCAAGGCAAGTCACTGGCGGACGCACGTGGCGAAATAGATTACGGCGCCTCTTTCGTACGCTGGTTTGCCGAAGAAGCCCGCCGCGCTTATGGCGACACCATTCCCAGCCATATCCCAAATGCACAGCTGGCCACTATTCGCGAACCCATTGGTGTGGCAGCACTGATCACGCCGTGGAACTTTCCGCACGCCATGATCACCCGCAAAGCCGCGGCAGCATTGGCAGTGGGTTGCACCGTACTTATTAAGCCCGCCAGCGAAACGCCCTTTTCTGCCCTCGCCTTAGCCGAGCTGGCTGAGCGCGCGGGCTTTCCGGCCGGCGTCTATAACGTCATCACCGGCAAAGGCAGCCAAATTGGCCAAGTGCTGTGCCAATCCGAACACGTACGCGCCCTGTCGTTTACCGGCTCTACTCGTGTGGGGAAAATCCTGCTCGCCCAAGCGGCCAGTACCGTCAAGAAATGCTCGATGGAACTGGGCGGCAACGCGCCTTTTATTGTGCTGCCAGACATGGATATTACCGAGGCCGCCAAAGCCGCCGTGGCCGCTAAATTTCAAACTTCAGGCCAAGACTGTTTAGCCGCCAACCGTATCTTTGTACCTCAAGCGAAATACGAGGCTTTCTTACAGGCGTTTGCCGACGAAATGGCCCATATCAAGGTCGGCAATGGCTTCGATAAAGACGTGACTATGGGCCCGCTTATCTTTCGCGAAGCGGTCGACAAAGCTCAAGAGTTAGTAGATGACGCCATTATTAAAGGTGCACGGCTTATTGCCGGCAGCCAAGAACACGCCCCTGGCACCAACTTCTTTATGCCGGTGTTATTAGCGGATATCACGCCGCAGATGAAGGTATTTCGCGAAGAAAACTTTTGCCCCGTGGCCGGCGTACTGCCTTACCACGATCTTGCCAGCCTAATTACTCAAGCCAACGACACCGAATATGGCTTAGCCGCTTATGTATACGGCCACGATATTCGCAGCATTTGGCAGTTATTACACGGCCTTGAATTTGGCATGGTGTCGGTGAACTCGGTGAAAATGACCGGCCACGGCATTCCTTTTGGTGGCGTTAAACAATCCGGCTTAGGCCGAGAAGGCAGCCGCCACGGCTTCGATGAATACAGCCAACTTAAATACTACTGCCTAGGCGGATTAATGAGTGAAGGGTGAAGGGTGAAGGGTGAAGGGTGAAGGGTGAAGGGGACGATATTTCACACTAACCCCAGAAAAACCCATTGTTGCTACGAGAAGCACAGTACGTACGCACGGACGAAGATCCATATCAAAGGAGAAAAAAGATCATTATTTGTAAGGTCTAACCCATAAGAATTTTTCGACCTTATCTCATCTTAATTTTTCCGTGGATTCCGTGGATTCCGTTGCAAAGAATTTCTTAGTCTTTAAGAAAAAATTATTGCCATTTAGCATCATGAAAATTAAGGAGATCATCATGACTTTAGACACTCAAAAATGGTTAGAAATGGATCGCCAGAATATATTTCACGCATCAACGCACCTTAAGCAGTATGCCCATGGCGAGATTAAAGGCCGCATTATTACCGGCGCCCAAGGCATTCGTATTACCGACTCCACCGGCATCGAGCTGATCGACGCTTTTGCTGGGCTGTATTGTGTAAACATCGGCTATGGCCGCACCGAAATGGCCGAAGCCATTTATGAGCAGGCAAAAAAGCTGGCTTACTATCACACCTATGTGGGCCACAGTAACGAGGCGCTAATTGAGCTCTCGGATCGCATCATCAAAATGGCACCGGCTGGTATGAGTAAGGTGTACTACGGCATGTCGGGTAGTGACGCTAACGAAACTCAAATGAAAATAGTGTGGTACTACAACAACGTGCGCGGCCTGCCACAGAAGAAGAAAATTATCTCGCGAGACCGCGGCTACCACGGCTCGACCATTGCAGCGGGTTCACTCACTGGGCTAGATACCTTTCATGCTCACTTCGACCTGCCCTTGCCCCGCATCAAGCACACGCTAGCACCTGTGTATTATCACCGCGCGGATCACGACATGAGCGAGCGCGAATTCTCTCACCACTGTGCCAATGAGTTAGAGAAAATGATCTTGGCCGAGGGGCCAGACACCGTTGCCGCCATGATCGGCGAACCCGTGCTAGGCACCGGCGGCATAGTGCCCCCCCCCGAAAGCTACTGGGCTGAAATTAATCACGTGCTCGATAAATACGACATTTTGTTAATTGCCGATGAAGTGGTGTGTGGTTTTGGGCGCCTAGGATCAGACTTTGGCTCGTTGCACTACGATATGAAGCCCGACTTAATGACCATTGCCAAGGGCTTAACCTCGGCGTATCAGCCATTATCTGGGGTAATTGTCGGCGATAAAGTATGGAAGGTGTTAGAGCAAGGTACCGATGAATGGGGTGCCTTCGGTCACGGCTACACTTACTCTGGCCACCCTATTGGTGCGGCAGCGGCTTTGTGTAACTTAGATATTATTGCCCGCGAGAACTTAACCGAAAACGCCCGCGACACCGGTGCTTATTTACAGCAACGCATGCATGAGACCTTTGCCGATCATCCGCTTATCGGCGACACTCGCGGCGTCGGTTTGTTACACGCACTGGAGTTTTCGAGCAATAAACCCGAACGTCAGCACTTTGACCCAAGTCTTAAAGTGGGCCCACAAGTTGCCGCCGCGTGTTTGGAACAAGGTCTAATCGCCCGCGCTATGCCCCACGGCGACATTCTTGGCTTTGCCCCACCGCTGGTGGTCAACCGAGATGATATCGACAACATAGTCGAGCGCACCGCCAAGGCGGTGAATAAAGTCACCGATCAATTAGTGCGCAGTGGCGATTTTAAAACAAGAGACAAGGTCACCGCTTAATAGCCGCGGTAAGCTTAAGGCCGCAAGCGGTCAGGAAAGCGAGATAGCGCCAAACTAAAAAATAAGCACCGAACCTGCTGGTTCGGTGCTTTCTGCCGTCATCCTGACGCACGCCAGGATCTCGGGTTTGATCGTTTTGATTTTGCGGCAATGTAAAGTCGGATAAAGGGTCCACTCCTCCAACACGCTTCAAGTACCTCCCTGTAACGCTCAGCACATGGGGCGAGCTTGTCTCGCCGTGACGAACTATTTCAGCCTAACCGAACGTCCCGTGAATGTTCGCAGTAGGCTGAAATGGTGAGTGTCCTTAAACTTAAGCGAGTTGGCGGAGGCAATCCTGCTGCCTCTTTGTGCCACTCAACGTGCTGACTGTTCGCTTATTTAAAGTATTAGCTGTCTTTATGCGGGCGCTAAGGCAAAAGCGGGATCCTGACTTTCGCAAGCTCGTCAGGATGACGGCAAAAGAATCCCGCAGGGACGATCTTGTACCTCGGCAGATTTACCTAGCTTATTTATGGCGTACGATAATGCCTTATAAAAAATCTGCTCTTTCATCACGACATTCATCTGAACCCATTTCGAACTCTCGGCAAATCCACGGCCGCTGTTCATAAATAGTGCACAGAAAGGTTTCACGGTCTATTGCCGAGCACCAGCCGTCTGCTAACCGCAGCATGGTTTCTCCTCCCCATTGATCTTGGGTAATGTGCTCTTTGGGAACACCGGTGTCACTAATTAGCATGACTTCTAAACGACAGCAGCACGCCTGACACGTTGCACAAGTCACTTCGCCTACTGATACATTTTTAACTTCAATAACCACGTATATTACCAATCTTCATAATTGCGCATTTCTCCCACGCTGCAGCGTGAGAACTCAAGTTTCGTCGCTCTGCGACGACGGTGATCATCCCAGCTTACCTAGCCAAATAGTTGAGGGGATGATGCTGATGTTAAAGCAACACCGGAGATATTAGCATCATTCTGGCAGTGTCCTTAACATCAGTGTCTTGTTAGTTTTATTCTGCCATGCACTAGGCCTCATGCTATGGTTGAGCGTTATTGATGCCTGAAATTAGGCGCCTGCGTAATCTCGCTATGACGGCTCCAAAGTGCTGCCAGAACAAAATATTATGCTGTAAATGCAGGCCCTAAATGAATATGGATAGGATAGGATAGAAAAATAAATGACCGTTGTTCTTACTCTTCACTTTCTTTTGGTTATGACATTTACAGCTCGAATTTTACTTCGCGATGACTTATCACCACCCGGACGCTTGGCGTGGTTTATCGTCTTGAACGTGCTGCCATATTTTGGCGTTGCCGCTTATTTTTTGTTTGGTGAAATTGATATTGGCAAACGCGCCGTCAAACGTCACGATGAAATTTTTGATGAAATTCGGGCGAAAGCACTGGATTTTATGGGAGACAGAACCAGTGTCGATCAGCTGATCGATCCACTCTATCGCCCGGGGTTTCGCTATGCCGGATCAATTAACGGGTTTCACACCGTGGACGGAAATAGCGCTGAACTGATGGCTGACGGCGATGAAACACGAGCACGGCTGGTCGCAGACATAGATGCCGCCACCGATCACGTGCATGTGCTCTATTACATCTGGCTTGACGACGATACCGGCGGAGATGTCGCACAAGCATTGATTCGGGCCGCACAACGAGGCGTTACCTGCCGTGCAATGGCGGACGGGCTCGGTTCTCGGGCGTTAATCAAATCCAAGCTTTGGCAAAGCATGCAAGATGCCGGAGTAGAGCTTGCGGTGGCGCTGTCGTTCAGAAACCTGATCCGCACCATGCTGCTTAGTCGCTTCGACCTACGAAACCATCGCAAGATCACCGTTATTGACGCAAGTATCACCTATTGTGGCAGCCGAAACTCGGCAGACCCCGAGTTTTTGCCCAAGGCGAAATACGGCCCGTGGGTAGATATCATGCTGCGCTTTGAAGGCCCAGTGGTCGCCCAAAACCAGCTATTATTCGCCAGTGACTGGATGCACTCCACCGGCGAATCGTTGGATCGATTTAAATTAAAAGTAGAGCTGAACGCTGAGCCAAAACCCGAGCCATCAGCCGCACCCATTGCAGGGGGATTTCCGGCGCAGGTAATGGGCGTCGGCCCGACGGAACGTCGTGGCGCAACACCACAGCTGTTCGCCAACCTAATTGCCAGTGCACAAACCGAGCTGACAATTTCTACACCTTATTTTGTGCCTGATGCCACGCTTTTAGAGTCGCTGTGCGCTGCTGCACACCGCGGCGTTGCCGTTACGCTAATTTATCCGAAGGTGAATGACAGCTGGATTGTTTCTGCTGCTAGCCGCAGTTACTACCATCAACTGCTTGATGCGGGTTGTGTCATCTATGAATTTAAAGGCGGTCTGCTGCACGCAAAAACCCTGACTATTGACGGCTGTGTCAGTCTGATTGGTTCTTCAAACCTTGATCTGCGCAGCTTTGACCTTAATTACGAGAACAATATTTTGCTGCAAGATCCAGCCATGACCATGGCAATTTTCGAACGCCAGCAAACTTATATCGCCAGCTCCGAAACGGTGGAACTGGCCACGGTGCTTGCCTGGCCCTATTACCGACGGATCTGGAATAACGTCATCGCAACCATTGGCCCCGTACTATAAGTCGCAACGTGAAACGCAGCTTATCGCTTACATAACCACCCATGTTAGAAGCATTTTTCACGTTGGCACTGATCAAAAAATTGGCCACAATAGTGGCCAATATCAAACGAAAGAACAAACCAGTTAACATGGTTGTCTTGTCAGTTAATTAAACTTACTTATCAATTAACATTCTGTAATATTTACAGCAATCGCAAGTCCGCCTTCTGACGTTTCTTTAAATCGATCATTCATACTTTGAGCGGTCTCCCACATAGTTTGAATCACCTCATCCAAAGTAACTCGGGCATTGGCAGGGTCGCTTTCAATGGCAATATTTGCAGCAGTAATCGCTTTAATAGCACCCATTGAATTTCGCTCAATACACGGTATTTGCACCAAGCCACCGACTGGATCACAAGTTAATCCCAAGTGATGTTCCATTGCTATTTCAGCTGCCATCAATACTTGCCCAGGTGTTCCACCCATAATTTCAGTTAAACCTGCCGCTGCCATTGCTGACGATACGCCAGTTTCTGCTTGGCATCCGCCCATGGCTGCAGAAATTGTCGCGTTCTTCTTAAATAAAGTGCCTATTTCTCCTGCGACCAATAAAAAACGAACAACTGCATCGTCTCCTGAAAACTCAGTAAACGCCTGTGAGTACATTAAGACGGCAGGAATAATTCCGCTTGCACCATTAGTTGGCGCCGTAATAATTCGTCCAAAGCTTGCGTTTTCCTCATTAACTGCCAATGCAAAACAAGAAATCCACTTATTTATATTTACAAAGTTTGTCTCGGCATCAAACACCATTTTATACCATTGCGCTTGATTTCTATATTTATTATCTGCCCCTAACAACTTCCGATTTAATCCTGCCGCTCTACGAACGACCCTTAAACCTCCGGGCAAAATACCTTCTTGAGTTACTCCTTTGTAAATGCAGTTCTTTATATTTTCCCAAATATCCAATGCGTGCGCATTTATTTCGTCCCTCGTGCGCCAACTTTCTTCATTAATATAAACTAAATCTGAAAATGAAATTTCTAATTTATCACAATAAAATTGTATATCTTTGCCATGATGACATGGATACAAAGTCTGCGTAAGAACCTCATCGGCCGAAGTTTCTTCTTGTGTGGCTACAAACCCGCCGCCAATTGAATAATAATCCTGCTCCAGCTCGGTTCCATCATTAAAAATCGCTTTAAAAATCATCCCATTTGGATGAAAATCTAAATTTCTAGACTTATTTAAAATTAAGTGATGGCCATATACGAATGGAACTTCTACTTCACCACCTAATTTAAGCGCACCCGCTGACTTTATCGCGTCTATTTTTTCTGTGATTTTTTTAGTATCAATCGTTTTAAAATCTTCACCCGAAAGCCCCAGCATTCCGGCAATATCGGTTCCGTGTCCAATGCCCGTTTTGGCCAACGAACCAAAAAACTCAACAAACACCTCTTTAACTTCAGATAGCTTATGGTCTTTGCGAATGATATTCAAAAACAACTCTGCAGCATTCCAAGGCCCCATAGTATGAGAACTAGACGGACCAATACCTACTTTTATAATTTCAAACACACTAATCGATTTCATTTCAACCTCTAAATTTAACTTTAAAAAACAATACCGACATTAAACCACCTGAAGTATCGTCTAATTTAAATATACGTGACCCTTCTTCCAGTGTAATTTAATTCTATTTTCAACAAAAATCAGCAGAGTAACAACCTACTGAGTAACACAGACCATTGAAGTAACATAGAGAATAATAACTTTAAATTTACAACAATAATATCTAGCTATTTATTTTATGAGTTAGTGGATCTCTTGCTTAATTTTTTAATACAAAACGGCTGGAGCTGTCGCTATCAGCCGCTTTGTGTCACGCCTCAGGCTTTACGCCATCCAGCTACATTCCGAGTAAACGTGGTAAACCCATCGAAATACTTGGCACATAGGTCACTAGCATCAAGAAGCCCAACAGAATCATCAGCCACGGCATCGCTGCCCTAATCACTTCAGACAACGGCATACCGGTTACGGCAGAGGTCACAAACAAGTTGAGCCCCACCGGCGGTGTAATCAAGCCGATCTCCATATTCACCACCATGATGATACCGAGGTGGATGGGGTCTATGCCCAGCTGTACCGCAATCGGGAATAAGATGGGTGCCAAGATCAAAATAATCGCCGAGGGCTCCATAAATGCGCCCGCGATTAGCAGCACAATATTCACCACCAACAAGAACATCCAAGGCTGTAATCCCGCTTCTAACACCATCTCGGTAATTTGCTGCGGAATTTGCTCCGTGGTTAACACGTGCGCAAACAACATGGCGTTGGCAATAATAAACATCAGCATAATGGTGAGTTTTGCCGACTCCAACACCACCTTTGGCGCCTCTCTAACGCGCATGTCTTTATAGACAAACAACGCAATAAAAGCAGAATACACCGCCGCCACTGCTGCGGCTTCGGTAGGGGTAAACATCCCTGAGTAAATGCCACCCAAGATGATCACCATCAGCAGTAAGCCCCACACGGCTTTGCGCGCCGAGCTTAACCACTCACGAAAAGTGGCTCGAGGTAATGCCGGTAAGTTCTTCTTCACGGCAATGATGTAAATCGCCACCATCAAGGCCACGCCCAGTAATACGCCCGGTACCACACCGGCCATAAACAAGGTGCCCACTGAGGTTTCCGTGGCAGCAGCATAAACAACCATCACCACCGAGGGCGGGATCAGAATACCCAACGTACCCGCATTGGTAACAATGCCGGCGGCAAACGGCTTGGGATAACCCGAACGCACCATGCCCGCAATGGCAATTGAGCCCACCGCCGCAACCGTTGCCGGACTAGAGCCCGATAACGCGGCAAACAACATACACGCCAATACGGCACCAATCGCCAAACCACCGCGAATGTGCCCAACACTGGCGTTAGCAAAATCAATTAAGCGCCGCGCTACCCCACCGGTGGTCATAAACGACCCCGCCAGCAAGAAGAACGGAATAGCTAACAGCGTATAGTGCTCACTGGTTTCAAATAGCTTAATCGCCAAGGAGCGTACCGAGTCGGGGCTGAACAGCATAATAGTGACAGAGCCAGCTAAGCCGAGCGATACCGCAACCGGCACCCCAATAAACATCAGCGCAAATAACGCGACAAACAAAAACAGAATTGTCATTTTTTAGACTCCTCTGTCTCAGACAATTTCATGGCATCGGCGGCTTCATCAGCCAAGCCTAAACCCACTTGTTGGTGGCGAATAATCCGCACTAAAATCTCAAAAAAACGAATAAATACCAAAGTAAAACCAAAAGGGACAATGGCACCGATATACCATTGCTTAATGCCAAACTGAGCTAAATCATCAGCACCAATCGAAACTTCCATTAAGGTACTGACCCACTCAAAGCTGGCCACACTCAACAGCCCGGCATAAGCCAAACTAACAACACAAGCAACAATGGCAATAATGCGCTGCACGGGCCGCGAGGCTAATTTAACTAATGCATCAACACCAATATGCCCACCAATACGTACGCCATAGGCCAAACCAAAGAAAATCAGCCAAGCAAACAAGGCTTTGGTTAAGGCATTACTCCACGTCATGGTTTGCACTATGTCTAAAATGAAGTCACCAATGGTATAAAAAAACTCAGACACACCTTCAGATCTTTCTGAAAAATACGCACCTACGGCATAAAAAAAAGTATAAAAATTATTAAAAATTACATAAACAAAGGTGACTAGCGTCATTACCGTCAGTAAAAAAACAATAAAACCTTCTTCAAAGCGGTCCCAAATCAGGCGCACAGCATTCATAAATATTCACCCCGAAACGGATAGCAAAACTCAGACACGACTAACGAACGCTAAATCAGTCGTCACGCAGCACAATGGCCGCGTGACGACTCGCTCAGTTACTGCTGGTTAGAGGCTTCTGCTGCCTTGATGCGCTCTGCACCAATGTCTTCTTCAAACATATTCCACACCGGCTTAACCTGCTCACGCCATTGATCACGCTGCTCTTTCGTTAATGTAATAATTTCGCTTTTGCCACTATCAATAATTGACTGTTTATCACGCTGGTTAATTTCTTCAGCAAGCTTATTCACTTCAACCGTTACTTCACTCATGATTTCAGTCAGCTCAGTGCGCACATCAGCTGGTAAACCATTCCAGAACTCGGTGTTAGTAATCACCATGTAGTCGAGCAAACCGTGGTTAGACTCGGTAATGTACTTTTGTACCTCGTGCATTTTTTGCGAGTAAATATTGGAGTACGGGTTTTCTGCACCGTTAACTACACCGGTCTGCAAGCCTTGATACACTTCTGCAAAGCTCATTTTACGAGGGTTAGCGCGCAACGCTTTAAACTGCTCATCCAGTACCGCAGAAGCTTGTACTCTGAACTTTAAACCACGCGCATCTTTAGGTACGCGCAGCGCCTTATTGGCAGATAACTGCTTCAAACCATTGTGCCAATAGCCTAAACCGGTGATGCCTTTATCTTCCATGCTGGTTAACAACTCTTGACCTACCGGCCCTTTTTGAAAGCGGTCAACGGCGGCAATATCGTCAAACAAGAAGGGTAAATCAAAAATCTGGATCGGCTTTGAGTAATGCTCAAACTTAGCTAACGACGGAGCAATCAACTGCACATCACCCAACAATAAGGCTTCCATTTCTTTACCATCACCAAATAAAGATGAGTTGGAATACACCTCAACTTCTACTTGGCCTGGCAAACGCTCTTCTGCCAGCTTTTTAAACAGCAATGCACCTTGGCCCTTGGGCGTGTGCTCGGCAACCACGTGCGAGAATTTAATAATAATCGGCTCGGCAGCATTCGCTAACCCAGCCAATCCCAGTGAGACAGCACAAACTAGTACTTTAGCGGTCACTTTAAGCATTAAAATTTCCTCTTCCTTAGAACGATTAATGCCGCACGGGCGACATTGGGTGTTAGAGCCATGAGATACACTCAGGCTCTTTTATCTATACAGCAATTTATACGCCAAAACATAACGGGATCGGCTAAAGTCGATCGCAAGAGCTTTTTTGAAAAAAATAATTGCATTTATTAGAGGGCAATCAAATTATTTAAAACTGAAGATACCAAGCAAAACCACCCGACTAACTCATCAATACGAGTGGCTTATTGGCGTTGAGGTATGTACGAAATAAGTAATGATAATTAGCGACTAACGTAAGTACGGCCACTAAAGCAACAACTGTTTACCCGAGCCTAAGACGGGCAGCTTACGCTTGACGCTAACTTGCAATGTGGTCCCGTCATGATTGTAACTAACCACCATTATTTGCGATTGGGTAAGTTGCTGTAGGATTTCCGGTGTCAATCCAAAATGCATAGCCAATTGCTCATCAGATAACTCTTCGCGCCGAGTACGACGCTCGGTGCGAAAACGGCGCTGATTGTACTTTGCCCATAAAATTAACAGCAAGCTGTTGGCCAATGCGATCAATAAATAGAGAGTAATAGTACTAATGGTCAGACTAAACGGCTGTATCTCGACCTCTGGCTGAATGTGCAGGACAGAAATCACGCCGTGATATATCAGCCAGAGAAATCCGCCCCAAGCGATTAGGGTCAACAGGCTATCAATTAGTCTTGGCAACATGCGGCGTTCGGTAAAAATCAATGGATGGCTCATCATGTAATCCTCCCGATACCACGGTCAGGACTAACCCAGCGGGCTCGTTTTCTACGATCGTTAAGCATGACCTTAGTAAAGGCTATCAGAGTGGTAAATAGACTGAGCATCCAGTACACCACTGGGAACCAAATAATCCAGAATAATGAATTGGCCAAATTTTTCTCATAGCGTCGCTCAATCAATAAGCTGACCGAGAACTGCCCCAAACAAACAATGCCTATTAGCAATCCGGTAAAGGCGGGCGGGAAAATTTGTGGTATCGCTAGGTTTTCAGGTAAAGATACAAACAGACCAACTATAAAGATGAACAGACTAACAAAATAGGTAAACACCCAAATTGTTGATAGACAAAACTCAGCAATCAAGGGCCACATACGATGATTACGCCATACCCACATATTGCGAATATTTTTAAGAAATACCTCTGCGCCACCTTGTGCCCAGCGCAAACGTTGCTTCCACAGTCCGGCTAGAGTTTCGGGCATCAAGATCCAGCACAGCGCCCGCGGCTCAAAGAAGATAGACCAGTGTTGGAGCTGTAATTTCCAGCTGATATCAATATCTTCGGTGACCATGTCGTTACTCCAAAAACCGACTTCAGCCAAGGCGCGCTTACGAAAGGCAGCAACCACGCCCGACACCGTAAAAACCTGCCCATAAATGCGCTGGGTACGCTTGATCAAACCAATGATTGAAGAAAACTCGCCTACCTGTATTCGGCCAACCAGTGTTGAACGAGTACGAATGCGTGGGTTGCCGGTGACCGCCCCCACACGCGGATTTTCCAGCAATGGCAACACCATGTAAGCGGCGGCATCTCGATCGAGCATCGCATCACCGTCTATGCACACCAGTAAATCGCTGCGAGCAGCCATGGCGCCGGTATTCAGGGCTATAGCTTTACCTTGATTGCTTGCCAGATGAATAACGCGTAACCGTGGGTATTCCTGTGCCAGCTGATCTAGCACCTCAGCGGTATTGTCAGAAGAGCCATCATTGATGGCAATCACCTCGATATTGTCATAGCGCTGTGCCATGGCTGCAGCTATGGTCTCTCGGGCGTTAACTCCCTCGTTAAAGCAGGGGATCAAGATTGAAATCAGTGGATTACCCAGCAGCTCGGGGGGCGCCACATCCTCTCCCCACGCCCAATGGCGTTCACGGTAGAACCAGAAATAAATTCCGCCCGTGATCCACAGCCCTGACATAAACAACGGCCAGAAAAAAACGAAATTAAGCAATACTTCACCCGTAAATACGCTGGCCACACCTAACGGTAGGCTGAGCGCAATACACAACACTAAAAAAGCAAAGATTCGATCAGTCATAGTCTGGGTACCAGTAGGGTGAAAATGCAGGACGGATGGTTTTCAAATCCGGATGGTTACTCAAGAAGTCATCGGGGTAATAACCAAAGTGACGAGCGCCGCTCGTTTGTAGTAAATACATCCACTCGGCCAGCTGGCTAGTAGGGATCGGCGTGTGACCGCCTTCTTTACGCCAATCTAGGGTCTGCAGCTCAAATAACACTTTCTTTTGCGCATCTTTCTGCTCCATAACGGTGTTGACTAATTGCTTAAGCCACTGATTGCTCTGCTTGAGCGACACGCCTTCCATCAACGGCATGGCCATGACGGCAGTCCAATTATAAGTCTGTATAAAGTCGTTTAAATTTTGCGCGAACCACTCCTCTGCGTTTGGCTCGAGTATCGGCATAGCGTAAATATTGCGTGCGTTTCTCACTTGAGGCCCGCGAATATCGCGCACCGCTTGGGTGAGTTCTTTTGTAAAATCAATCAGAAATTGCGATTTATAACGGCTCCATGCTTGCAGTTGTTCAGGAGAACGACGAATGCTCGCTATGTTATTACCTAAGCCCGCCGCTTGATAAGCCGCTAGCGCATCACTACCTGCATCCTCAAAATCTGAGAGCAATGCATCGTCATGAAAAAGGATGCCGTGAAATGTGGCATGAGACGCCAAATCTTCGTAGATCTCAGTAATTTGCTGACGAGCCACTGGACTCCAAGGGGAGAGGCGCCGATATTGTGCGGGGTCTGTGCTAATGCCTTGCTCAGACCAGCGTTGCACTCGAGGGATCTGCTTATCCAAATCAAAAGCCAGCACAGGCATCCAAGCATATACTTTGGCGCTGGATCGGCTTTGTAACTGCCAAGAAATAAAATTGAACAAATCGGCGCGCATTGGTAACCAGCGATTGGGGAAATACAACTCTTTCACTGTGCCATCGCCTTGCGGATCTGCATACGCTTGCAAGAAAACATGAGATGCTTTCATGTCATATACGCGCTGGATCAGGGCATCGATGTTTTTACGCTGCTGCGCGGGATCACTGTCGTAGACATAATCTAAATCGACGTGCATTACACGTGTCTCGCCTTGCTCCTCAAATTGAGTCACCTTTCTAGCGAACTCAGCAATGCTGGGATTGCCTGAGATTAGCAAGCGTGGAATATTGCTTAAATCCTCCACACTCGCCAGCCCAGTTTGCAGGGTAAAAGCCATTTTATAACCGTATTCCTGGGCAATTGACAGCGTAGTGCCGTTAGCCGCACCGTAGGGCCAAACCCACGCAATCGGCGATTTACCGGTCACCTCTTTGATTTTTTCTGTGATTTTTCGTACGTCTTTCTCGATCCTGTTACGAAATGCGGCTTCGCTTTCATACTCTTTTTTATCGGGATCGTACTGGCGATGGGCAGCAACCGGCTGGTTACTGCCTTGTGGATTACCCTGAGCGCCATAGTGTGAATCCCAAGTATGAGAACCAATATTCACCAAAGGAGAGTCCTTCAGTGCACGCACCACTTCCCAATTAGCAAAACGCTCACGTTCAGTCGGCAAGCCGCCAAAATCCACGGATTGATCAGCGGGAGTATCCAGCCACTGGCCTACCGGTGCCCAAAGAGCCGGCCAATTATAAGCCTTCAGCAGCGGATAGACTCGGGTATAAAAACTGCTGTAACCGTCATCAAAGCTTAACAATACCGATTTTTCAGGCAATGATTTGCCGCCGTTATGGGCATCGAGAATTTGTTGCACACTAATGGCGGTATAGCCGTTATCATGCAGCCAAGCAATTTGATCGTTAAGCGCGCTAGTTCTGACCGATAGGTAGCGCTCATCGGCTATTTCGTCTTCCACATCGTGATAACCCAACGCCAAAAAGTGATTCTTTGGCCAAGGTTTGTTCATGTTCAGCAGCGCGCGCTGTTGGGGCGGCAAAAAATCTGCTGGCTTAGCAGCAGCAATGGTTGAGAGCAATGCCAACACAATGGCTGCAACCTGTAGCACACATCTCTTCATTTCAGCCTCAAAATCTATAGTTAACATCAAAGACGAGACTTAAATCATGCTCGCGCTTACCGTCATAGGGTTGCTTGCTCCAGAGCAACATAGCGCCCACATCAAATACTTGATTGGTCCCATAACGCTGCCCATAGCCCGCTGTGGTACTTATTCCGCCACCATAGTCTTGCTGCCAGTAATAACCGGCACCCAGCACAAATTGTTGACGCCAGACTTGATCATATTGACGGTACAACACATGGTCGGCAAATAGAGTCGGCGCAACACTAAGGTCTCGTTTAGGGCTGTAATACGCGCCATCCTGCTGACTGTTGCTACTCATACTAATAGATGGCAACAAATCAACCGTCAGATAGGGACCCGTGAACAGGCGTTCTAAACCGCTGATGGCATAGTTGAGTCGCTGGTTATCGTCAGAAAAATCACTTAGCCCAAAACTGAATTGGTATTGACGACGTTCGTTTTCATACCAACGCACGAACCCTCCCGCCTGATTAGACGTCACCCCGCTACGAATCGCACGCAGTGGTGTATCACGCGCTAGCCGTTCAACATCCGTACCCAAGCGCCAGTGATCATTGAAATCATGCCAGTATGAAAAACGCAGCCCCGTTTCATTGTCACCGCGGGCATTATGGTTAGACAGTTCCAGCTCGCCCCAGTTATCGCGACTGCTATATTCCGCCCCTAGAGCTTGAATACGTTCGCTGCCCTTCCCTTCGTCAAAGCGTCCTGCCCGATAGTCGAAACCGATAAAGGGCCGCCAGTGTTCATACATGCGTGGGCCATAAAGTGCCGAATACAGATTCAAGTCATGAGCACCGCTCACCGGATTGTCAGAAGAGATACCTTTACTGCCGCCAAGCCTAAATTCCGACAAGTTTTCAACTTGATGGCTACGTACCAGTTGCTGCGTAGCTGGCTCATCGGCACTACGCTGCATGACATCTTCAACCAGCAGGTCAAACTGATCCCACTCTTGCAGACTTTGTGCAACATAAGCCTGTTGGCGCTCTAAACCCAAGTTGGCAGGCTCTAGCACTTCACCAATTTTTAGCTGCCGTTCGGCGGCTCTTGGCAGACCTCGAGCTAACAATACTTCTGCTACGTTAATACGTAAGCCTTGGTTGCCAGGCCCACTATCACTCAGCTTTAGGTTATGCAGCTCTGCAGCATCTAGGCGATTAATTTTTTGTAAATAATACGATTCTAGTACTTGGCCAGAGAGCCAGTTATCGTTGGGCTGTGGAGAGGTCGAACCATGGTAATAACGGTATTGAGGAGTATTGGCAGTGATATCCCGCGCGATCTGTCCGGCTTCGTTAAGACGCTCGCTTTCCAGTGCCGCAAAGAACAAATCTTGTGCATCTTCTGAGGGCAGCTGAGAAGCAGGCTGACCGACAAAGAGTTCGCTGAGAATACGATAAGCCTTATCCGGTTGTCTATTGGACAGGTAAGCACTGGCGGCCCAGCGCTGAGCATAAGCGGGGATCGAATTTCCCTGTTGTTGCAGGCGTTCGAATTCGTCAATGACATCCGTAAAACGGTTACGCGCCTGATAGGCTCCGAGACGATCAATGCGCGCACGCCGACTATCTGCCTCAATAGCCGCATCAACAGAGGCATCAGTACCTATCTGAGCTTTCCAGTTTTGTAGCAATGTGGTGTAGCGCGCTAGAGCGCGGTCTGCAATCCGATGTTGCTCCTGTTCGCCGCGACTATCAGTCTGGGCCATACGCACCAGCTCAGCGGCTTGATCCAGCTCCAACTTGCGTAGAGTGGTGGCGCTCGGATCCAGTTGTTGCCCAAGCTGAAGCGCAGGTGCAGACACCTGTTCCACGGCCAAAGCATTCATCAACATAGGATTGAGGTTAGCCTGTTCAGCGCCTTGATTAAGTTCTTGTAACTGAGTTAAAGCAAAAAGCTCATCCCAACCGTTACCATTACCTTTGATAACATAAACAAACACTTGATGGCTAAGATCACTGCCACTTTCCAGCACAAAACGATCCGCTTCGTGGCGAGCTTGATGCTGTTGACCGGCATCTGTAAGACTCATGATCCAACCGGCACGAGCATCCTGCTGCTGTGGGTTACTGCGCAATACTTCCTGCCAGATGGCTAAGGATTTCTGCCATTGTTGCTGGTTTCGATAAGAACGGGCGACCGCTAACACGCCGCGCTCGGGAATGCGGTTACGGACGGTATGCGGCAGGCCCTCCCAAACCAAGATCACTTGTTGGTCATCACCAGC
Source organism: Oceanisphaera sp. IT1-181 (assembly GCF_033807535.1). Classification (NCBI taxonomy): domain Bacteria; kingdom Pseudomonadati; phylum Pseudomonadota; class Gammaproteobacteria; order Aeromonadales; family Aeromonadaceae; genus Oceanisphaera; species Oceanisphaera sp. IT1-181. Next base: position 510,365 of record NZ_CP136856.1, on the reverse strand, counting down.
CCAGTTGGCTACCTGCAGCCAGTCGGCCTGCATGCTTGTATTAAGGTGCTTACGATTCTGCTCTAACCAAGATAATAAAGGGCCAGTGTTTCCAGCCCTAGCCTGACTCACCAAACTGTCATAGGTAGCATCAGCGGCCATCACGGGAATAGCAGACAACACCATAGCCAGCACAAAGCAGCCTGAGTGCAGATTAGGTAAGACCATTCTTCTTAGCTTATTTACAACATTAGTTTTAAATTTCACAGTCTAGGCCTGCCATAGTTTTTAAGGTCAATCAACGCTTCGCCTATGATATGCAAGAACTCTATTTGGCTAAGCTGATCAACGAAGTTTTTAATCATTGGTAGTTGTTCTATAACAGCTGTAGCTCTGTTACGACTTAAGGCTCTCGAGCGAGTAAGATGCATACTATAAATGGCAGGATAAAGGACGCAGATCCTAAGTTCATTGGGGTAAACGGGGGGTCTAGGCATCCGTGCCTCTCAAAGTTCGAACTCCATGTTGCAAGCGTAGATACCAATCGTAAAGCGTGATGATTAATTCAGATAGTTTGTTGAACTTGCTTAAATTAACAGCAACGACCGCTTCATTCAACCTAAAAATGCTCAACAACCAAGCGAATACGTGTTCATATTTTACTAAAAATCTCGAGGATATAAGTAATCCATTGTAACTAATGTGGAAGTGTTCAACCGTATGGCCCAGCAGCGTTGACGCTAAGGACTATGTTTCCACACATGTTATGGCCGATTGCTTATTAACTAACATAAATATTTAAGAACAATAATTATTAACCACCAATTACAGACTTTATAAAATACTTACAGCAGTAACAACCTTGATAATTTAAATTATTATCACGTAATATCGAAAATAATTATTTTAACGTGATAGCACTAAAATCGAGCAAGGATGCCTTGTGCCCAAGTTCTGGTTCTGGTTAACAGCGAAACAACACATACAACTTAAACAATGCTCCTATCTGCACCTAAATGTGGGCACTCGAACGGATTCAGCTAGCCATAGTTATGTCTGCATGCCGAGCATAAAACTAAAAATGAGATCTTGGCTTATATAAGCTGACAGAGTGACAGCTATCCGAGCTCAACTGTGACAATATTTGTTAATTAGCGATTGGTGATAAAAGCTGTTGGCAAGCTCAGTTAATAAACGGCAACCAGCAGTAATGAAGCGATAATAGCTATTTTCCCCGATTACTCTCTGCCAATGGCTCTCTGCTAATGAGAAACTCGGGTTTTGTTGCGTGCTAACGAGGCTTACATGCGCATAATTTATGGACTTATTATTGCCGCGCTGGGCGTAGCGCTCTTGGTGGGCGTGCAAAAATGGCGCGGGCCTGTGTTACCCGCAATAACGGTGGAGCTTAAGCCGCTGGAGCTGCGCATTGTGGCCAGTGGCGAGGTGCGCTACCAGACCTTAGCCCGTATTGGCAGTGAGATAACCGGCACGGTTCTCGTCCGCCATGTGCGTGAAGGCGACCGTGTTAATAAAGGTGATTTGCTGATTGAGCTAAATCGCGATCAAGCACAGTCTGGCCTAGCTCAAGCAAAAACCTTACTGCAGCAGTTACAAAAAATCAGTCGCCCTCAAGCGCAAGCCGCACTTAAAGAGGCGCAAGAAAATGCTAATCAAGCCAGCCGAGAAGCCCGCCGCCGACAGGCATTGGCCAGCAAAGGCACTATTTCTACCGAGCAAGCCGAGCAAGCTCGGCGTTTAGAGCTGACTGCCAACACCCTGCTCACCCGTGCCCAATTAACGGCCAACTCCTTAGCGGCCAATAGCATCGAAGAACAATTATTACGCCAGCGCATTACCAGTGCCGAGGCAGACTTGGCCAAGACGCGCATTTATGCGCCCTTTGCTGGCCGCGTGCAAACCCGCAATGTGGAGCCCGGCGACTTAGTGCAACCCAGCACAGTCTTGCTGGAAATCGCCCGCAGCAATACAGAAAATACCCGTGACGGATTAGAGGATGGCTTAGAGGTAGTAGTCGCATTAGATGAGAAAAACTTTGCGCCGCTGCAATTAAACCAACCCGTACAACTGATTGCCGATGCCTGGCCCGAGCAAACGGTAGCAGGCATGGTGAGCTTTATCGCACCAGCCGTGGATAGCGGGCGCGGCACTATAGATGTGCATATTAAGGTGCTGGCAGATGCCTCAACTCAAACTTTAGCCACCCAGCAAAAGCCCCATGCATTTTTACAGGGCATGACGGTATCGGCCAATATTATTGCCAACCAGCGAGACGCGACCTTAGTGCTGCCCAATGATTATCTGTTAACAAATACCAGCGGAAAAACACAAGTATTGCGCTGGAAAAATGGCAAGGTGAACGCTGTGCCGGTGCAATTAGGCTTACGCAATATGACCCACAGTGAGATTATTGCCGGCCTTAACGAAGGCGACGTTGTGGTGCACGCAGACAAGCTACAAGCGGATAAGCTTAGTGACGGCAAGTCGGCGCGAGTGCGTTTTGAGCAAGCACCTCATGTTATTCGTTAAGCGCTTGGCGCGGTTGCGCGATTCACTGTGGATAGAGTGGCGCATTGCGCTGCGCTTTCTCGCCGATAATCCGCTGCAAACCTTGCTGATCAGCGTGGCCATTTCGGTGGGTGCGGCGGTCATAGTGTTTATTACCGCACTCATCGTTGGCCTGCAAAATAACGTGATCGATAAAACCTTGGGCACCCAAGCGCATATTCGGATTGAGGCCACGCGCCAGCATAATAATTTGTCGGCCCCGCCTGATAATAAATACCTGTGGGCATTAGAAAGCCCGCGCGCTCAGCGCTTACAAACCATTAATAACTGGCAAGAAGTGCGTGATGCGCTAGATAACTATGGCGCATTTAATGGCATATTAAATACCGTATCGCCGCTAATCTCTGGCCCCGCCTTTGCGCAAAAAGGCACGGCTCGCGCCTCTGTGGCCTTAATGGGCATAGATCCGACACGTTATTCTGGCATTATTAATCTCAACGATTACCTGCAAGCAGGTCGCTTTAGTGTGGATGCCGGTGATGTGTTAATTGGCAGTCAGTTAGCCACAGATTTAGGGCTGCGCACCGGTGATAAGTTGCGCTTAAATGCCGGAGATAACCGCCAAACGGTGGTGAATGTGGTGGGTATCTTTGAGCTAGGAGTACGCGAGCTAGACAGCCGTTATGTCTATACCAGCCTCAAACAAGCGCAAGCGCTGCTCGACCTACCCGGTGGCGTGACCATTTTAGAACTAAAAATTAACGATGTATTTGCCGCCGAATATTGGGCGCAACGCATCGGCAAGCTCACGGGCCTGTATGTACAAAGTTGGATGGAAAGTAACGGCCAGCTGCTCAATGCCCTGCAATCTCAAAGCATGACCACCCAGATGATCCGTGTATTTGTGGCCATGTCGGTGATCTTTGGCATCGCCAGTGTGTTGGCAGTGAGCGTGGTGCAGCGCACCCGAGAGATTGGTATTTTGCGCGCCATGGGCAGTTCTCAGCAGCAAATTTTACGGGTGTTTCTCTTACAAGGCGGCTTGCTGGGCTTAGCAGGCTCGCTGCTCGGCGTGTTGGTGGGGTTTCTCTTGGTGCTGCTGTTTAACAACTTGGGCAAGAGCTTATTTGTTCTTCGATTAGAGCCTTCCATGCTGCTGTCGGCAATTTTAATTGCCACTGTGGCCGGCGTTGTAGCAGCCGCGGTGCCGGCCCGTCGGGCAGCGAAATACGATCCTGCAGTGGCGATTCGTTATGTCTAACTCTATGCCTAACTCAGAGCGTTTAACGCGTGATGGCTCTCTACAAAAAAATCAGCAAGACAGCTATCAAAGCAAACAGCAAAACAAGCCGCAAATAGTGCTGCAGCTGGATAAGCTAAATAAAATTTTTAACCCCAACACGCCGCTAGAAAACCATGTGTTGCATGATATTTCGCTGCAAGTCAGTCGCGGCGAATTAGTGGCCTTGGTTGGCACCTCTGGCTCCGGCAAGAGTACGCTACTAAATGTGATGGGTTTGTTGGATGTAGCCTCAACAGGCGAGCTGCGTATTCAAGGGCAGTTAATTCAAGGCCATTTGCCTTCAGGCTTGAGCGAGCAGCAACGTACGCAACTGCGCAGTGAATCCATTGGCTTTGTGTTTCAGTTTCACCACTTAATTAGTGCCTTTAGCGTATTGGATAATGTGCTAATGCCACTGATGCTGCGCTACGGGAAACCCTCAAAAGAGCAAACCGCCTATGCTGAATATCTATTAAATGAGGTGGGATTAAGCAACTTTATCCGCCAATCCACTAACCGTTTATCTGGTGGTCAGCAGCAGCGAGTGGCGATAGCCCGCGCACTGGTTACGCGCCCCGCATTGGTATTAGCAGATGAGCCCACCGGTAACCTAGACACCCAAACCGCAGATGAAGTGTTTAACTTATTTGAGCGCTTTAACCTAGAGCATGAATGCGCCATTGTGATTGTCACTCACGACCCTCGCCTTAGTGCCCGCTGCCCGCGCACCATCCGTTTAAGTGATGGCCGCGTAGTTTATGATGGCGCCTCGGCAGACTTACCGTAAACCACCGTTAAGCGCTTTATGCCGTACGTTGAACGTTAAACCACAGTTGAACGCTTTACGCCGTACGCTGACCGTTAAACCATCGTTAAACGTTTTAAGCTAAAGACCGCAGACAGGCTTTTCACTTACGTAAAGCGTACGGCGTAGAACGTACAGCGCAAAACGTACGGCTTTCTCTCACAAAAGCTCGGCTCTTTCATCAAGGCATTCATCAGAGCCCATCTCGAATTCGCGGCAGATCCACGGCCGCTGTTCATAAATGGTGCACAACATGGTTTCGCGGTCGATGGCCGAGCACCAGCCATCGTCTAAGCGCAGCATGGTTTCGCCGCCCCATTTATCTTCAGTAATGTGCTCTTTAGGCACGCCGGTATCCGTAATCAGCATCACTTCTAACCGGCAGCAGCATGCCCGACAGGTAGCGCAGGTTACTTCTTCTGCCGCTATATTTTTAACGTCAATAGTCACTAATTTTACCAAGCTGATTACCAAGTATCTTACGTTGAACATTCCCCCAAACGCTCGCTTTTGGCCGCTGTTTGAAGTACTGATGGAGCGTATCTTAGCACCCTTCAGCGGTGCAAAAAACCAACTAACTGCTGCTAAGTTTTGCTTGAATCCTTACTCGGAAAAATTGTTAGTATAAGTACTTTAATTAGCTGGTTTTGATTAGATCTATTAAGTTGATAAGATCTACTGGCACGGTCACTGGTTTCCCTTATCGGCGCTTTCAAGGATATGAATATGTTTGACATTATCGGTGATATTCACGGTTATGCCACCGCGCTGGAGCGCTTGTTAACCAAACTCGGCTATGAAGAAAAAGCCGACGGTTGGCAACACGATGAGCGTAAAGTGATCTTTTTAGGTGACTTTGTGGACCGCGGCCCCGAACAAGTGAAAACCATTACTATTGCCAAAACCATGGTCGATAATAATCATGCCTTAGCGGTAATGGGTAACCACGAATTTAATGCCATCGCTTGGGCGACCCCCGATAAAGAACAGCCGGGCCAGTTCTTAAGAACGCACACCAAGAACAACTTTAACCAGCATGAGGCCTTTTTAAATCAAATTCGCGAGGGCTCGGTTGCTCATCAGGCAGCCATTGCTTGGTTTAAACAGCTGCCGCTGTATTTAGACTTGCCCGGCCTACGAGTGGTGCATGCTTGTTGGCATCAGGAATATCTCACCACCTTAGCTCCCTACTTAAACGAACACGCAATAGTGCTAGAAAGCGCTTGGCCTGAACTCTGCCGTGACGGCAGTGCCGCCTTTGAAGCGCTGGAAACCATTCTTAAAGGGATGGAAATTGCCCTGCCGGCAGGCGTTGAGTTTACCGATAATTATGGCCATGTACGCAAACGTACTCGTACTAGCTGGTGGCTTTCGGGCAATCATATTACCTATCGCGATTTAGCCATGGTGCCCAGCGATGTGATTTCGAAAATTCCCCATGAGCCTGTGCCACCCCATTTACAAGCGGGCTATGATGGCGATAAGCCATTGTTTATTGGTCATTATTGGATGAACGGCACCCCAGATTTAATTAATAAGCATATCGCCTGCCTGGATTGGAGTATTGCGGCCAAGAATATCCCCAGCCCCAAGTTATGTGCCTATCAATGGAGCGGTGAAAGCGAGCTCACTGCCGATCACCTAGTGTGGGTGGAGCGCTAAGCGCACTTAAATCACGCATCAATAACCCAGTTAACTTTTGTGCTCGCGAGCTGGAATATAAATCGCCACACCGTTTTATTTCCAGCCAGTTCTCTACACGCAAACGCCACAGCAAAAAATTCAGCAAGGGTATTCGTTCTTCAAAACAGCCTCTAAAAATTAATATCTTGTAGCCCGCTAACAGTCAGGTGTCTCGCGCCAGCACTAGGCTTATCTTGCTTTTGAAACTCATATTATGATGTTCGCCTGCCTATTAGCCGGTTCTTAGTACTGGCGAGCCTGCAAAATGTTTCCTACCTTAAGTTATTGTGCAGTGAAATCAGCATATTAGCAGTGCATGATAAACCTTTAGGGAGAAAGCTGAATGCAACCTAATAAGTTCTATAAACCCATACGCATCGCGAGTTTTGTCGTGCTCGGCTTGATGCTGGTCGCAGTGCTTTATGCGTTCACCATGACAGTCCTGCACTGGACTGGGATCAACGTCTAGGATGAGGCGCCATTATGAACAATAGACAAGCTAGGCTGTTCGCAATTGGTTCTACCGCCTTTGCTGCCATCTTGTTTTTGGGTATGACATTGGACAGCCACCGCCAGTTTCCCACACTCACCAACGCCGATAAGATCACACCAGAAGTGATCCACGGTAAAGACGTGTGGCACAAATACAATTGCATTAACTGCCATACCTTATTTGGTGAAGGGGCTTATTACGCGCCCGATCTCACCAAGATTACTCAGCACAGAGGTGAGGCTTATTTGCATGCCTATATGCGAGATCCTTCAAAATTTTACGACGAGAACAAGCATCGCCGCCTAATGCCCAAACAAGATCTTAGCGAAAAAGAAATCGTCGATCTGGTCACCTTTTTAGGCTGGGTAAGTGAAGTAGATAATCAAGACTGGCCGCCAAGGCCAATTTTAGTGACCGGTGGCTTTAGCCAAGCCGCAAGTGCAGGCCCGAGCGGCACTGAAGCCTCGGCTACTACGGCAGGCAGCGGCAGTGATCCACGCGCCTTAGGCGAACAACTATTTTCTACTGCAGTCCCCACCTGTAAGGCTTGTCATTCCTTAACACCGGGTGCAGACGGCGCCGGCCCCAGCTTGGCGGGCATAGTGACGCGCACCGAACAGCTACTCGCAAGCGATGAGTATCAGGGTGAAGCAAAAGATGTAGAGGCTTATCTGCATGAGTCTATTGTTCAGCCTTCTGCGCACTTAGTGCCGGGTGCTATGTATTCGGCAGGCGGCACTTCTTTTATGCCAATCGGTTATGCGGACAGCCTAACGGCCGAACAAGTTGACCAGCTAGTTGCGTTTCTCGCTACTCTAAAATAATGCTCGCGACTGCCGCACAAGCGGAAACGTGAATAAGGAGAATGATAATGCGCTATAAGTCCCAGTCGGTTGCCTATTGGTACTTTGCCGTGGCCATGGTGTTATTCGGTTTGCAGCTGGTGTTTGGCTTGCTGTCGGCCACCAAGTATTTAGGTCCGGATCCCTTACTTTATATACTGCCCTTTGACGTGACTAAGGTTATCCACACCAACTTATTGATAGTGTGGGTATTAACCGGCTTTATGGGCGCCACCTATTGGATCGTCCCCGATGAATCACGCACCGAGTTGCACAGCGTTAAGCTGGCCTACATTCAACTGGTGCTGTGGACGCTAATGGGTGTCGCCGCCGTTATCGGTTATCTGTTTCGCTACGGCACTGGCAATAAGTTGCTGGAACAACCCTTGCCGCACAAGATTGTTATCGTTATCTGCATGCTGATATTTTTGTATAACATTAGCATGACCATCAAAAAATCTGGCCGCTTCACCACCACAGAAGGCGTACTGGTGCTGGGTTTGGTCAGTACCGCGGTACTCTTCTTCCCCGCCTTACTCGAATACGATAACTACACCATCTCTATCTTCTATCGCTGGTGGACCATTCACCTGTGGGTAGAAGGCGTGTGGATGATGATCATGGGTAGTTTTCTGGCTTATCTGCTGATCCGCTTGTCTGGCGCCGACCGAGAAGTGATGGAAAAATGGCTGTATATCATTGTCGGCTTAGTATTTCTGGCCGGTATCGTGGGCACGGCGCACCACTATTATTGGGTGGGTGTACCTTATTATTGGTTACCCATTGGTGGTTTCTTTAGTGCGCTGGAGCCGCTGGCCATCGTGGGGATGGCCATGTATGCCTATGGCGCCCTGCGCCGCTCAGGCCTATCGCATCCTAATAACTTAGCGCTGCATTGGACTTTGGGCAGTGCCATTTTTACACTGTTTGGCGCCGGTTTGCTGGGTCTTGCTCATACTTGGCCGAGCGTAAATAAATGGACTCACGGCACGCTGATCACCGCCATGCACGGTCATGCGGCCTTCTACGGTGCTTACGCCATGATAGTCATGGCCGTGATCACTTATGCCCTGCCTTCACTGACGCACAGTCGCAAAAATCAAAATAATTCCATTGGTTACTGGTCATTTTGGCTGCAGCTGGGCGGTATGTTTGGCATGACGCTGTCGTTTGCCACCGCCGGCATCGGCCAAGTCTATCTGGAGCGCATTATGGGCATGGGCTACTTGGATGCACAGCTGAAAATCCAAGTGCACTTTATTATGCTGATTGCCTCCGCCACCTTATTCACGCTGGGTGTGGGCTTATTTATCTATGACTTCTTCCGCCGCCGCCCGCGCTTTGAAGTGACCGAAGTAGACCCAGCTTACGATGTGTTTGAAGAGCAAGCCGAAGCTCCGATTCCAACTTCAGCTCAAACTCCAACGCATGCCTCGGTCCAAGCCCCGAGTAGCCCTAAGCGCAGGCTTTAACATGGGCATCACTCAAGACTTACGCCAGCTGGCACCGGTGCCAACCACTGAGCCTTGGTATCAGCCGGCAGGCAACGAGGTATCGCTGTTTGAGCAATGCCACGCGCGCAATCTGGCGGTGATGCTCAAGGGCCCCACTGGCTGTGGTAAAACTCGATTTGTGGAGCATATGGCGTGGCGCTTACAACGCCCGTTAATTACCATTGCCTGTCATGACGACTTAGCGGCCAGTGATTTAATTGGCCGCTACCTTATTCAACATGATGGCACCGTCTGGCAAGACGGTCCTTTAACGCGGGCCGTCCGCGAAGGGGCCATCTGTTATCTGGATGAAGTAGTAGAGGCGCGCCAAGATACGGTAGTGGTGCTACACGCACTCACCGATCACAGACGCATTTTACCGATCGATAAAACAGGCGAAAATCTGCAGGCTGCGCCCGGCTTTCAACTGGTGGTGTCTTATAACCCCGGTTATCAACGCATGCTTAAAGATCTTAAACCCAGTACTCGCCAGCGCTTCGTGGCCATGGACTTGGACTTTCCCGCTCCCGAACACGAAGCCGTGATTGTGCGCCACGAAAGCGGCGTCGATCATGCCACTGCCACCGGACTGGTGGCACTGGCCGAGCGAATTCGCCAACTTAAAGATAGAGGCTTAGCAGAAGTACCCAGCACCCGCTTACTGATTGCCGCTGCCACTTTGTCGGCCTGTGGTATTGGGCTGCGTGAAGCTTGCTACGCCGCCATTGTTTCACCCTTATCTGATGAACCGTCGATGATCGCCGCTCTTCGCGATCTGGTTGACGGCACCTTCATCTAATATGGCAGAACCCGAAGATCTGCTTAGCGATGCGGCGCGTCACGCCACCATTTATACCCGCAGAATGTGGCGGCGCTACCGGCCCTTGCCGGTGGGGCCGCCCACTGCCCTATTAGCCGATGTGGCACCGCGTTTAGACTTACTGATCACTGCCATTACCGGCCACAGTTATCCACTGCGCATTGCTCAGCATCCGGCACACCCTACTTTTTTGTCCCGCCTATTTGGTCGGGTACAAGCACCTTGGTTACAACAGGCGCTGCCCGCTACCAATGGCAGTTATCTGTGGTTGCCCGCTGATTCTCGCATCTCTGATATTGATCACGGCAACGAGCTGTATCGGGTGATGGCCTTGCAACAAGCACTGCGCGCCGTGCGTGGCAGTGCTAAGCCGCCACAAGCGCTAGATTCGGCGTTACAACAAGACGTGTATTTGTTGTTGGAAGCTTGGGCGACCGATGCCGAGCTCATTCGCCAACTGCCCGGCATGCACGATGCTGTTATGCACCTGCGAAAACATGCGCTGCAAAGCCGCCCGCCGCTGCAGAGCTTTTCTAAAGCACGCCAACCGTTAGAACTGTGGTTACGACAGTTACTCGCAAGCTCAATCACCGACTCCGTCATTCCATTGAGTAAACAGTCTGCGCAGTCTTGTTGGCTCGCCAATGAGCTTATTCATAGCCTGCGGCTGCTGCCTAATAAACCACAAGCTGAAAATGCCAAAGTAAACGAGTCACTCTTGGGCGGTTCGCCGCTATTAAAAGACTGGTGGACCGGCGAGCTGCGCACACCCAATGCGGCTAAAGCCAGTACCAAGAATGCAGAAGACGCAGATGGCAATAAGCAAGCCGCCGACACTAAGGCACCGCGCAGCAGTCACCTACCTCGTCGGCCCGAAGTACGAGAAGCGGTAGCAGATGAAGATGGGGACAAAGGTGACGATGGCATGTTGATGGTTCAGCTTGATGAGCCACACCAGCAGGCCGAAGATCCTTTTGGCCTCAACCGGCCTACCGATAAAGATGAAGACACCAGTGCCGATGACTTTGGCGACATGCTGTCAGACTTACCGGAAGCACGCTTAGTCTCTACGCCTGGCACGCCGAAAGAAGTGCTGATCGCCGACGATCCGCCGGATACCAATACCGCTATGCAACTCAAGCGCGCGATACGTGAAGGCCGCGGCATCAAATATCCAGAATGGGACTTTCGCGCCCAAGCCTATCGGGATCCCGGTGCCACGGTGCGAGTATTGCCGAATCTACTCGGTACCCAAGCCTGGGTAGACGACATCCAAGAACAACATAGATCCTTGCTCAATCAAATCCGCCGTAACTTTGAGATACTCAGTGCCAAGCGCGTCACTCGGCGCAAACAATTAGACGGCGACGATATCGATCTTAATGCTTGGATCGACAGCTACGCAGACTTTCGCGCCGGCGGTGCCTTATCTGATGCCTTATATCAAACGCGCCGCACTGCGGATCGCGATCTGGCGATCACCTTATTGATCGACGTGAGTGGCTCTACCGACAGTTGGGTAAGTGACAATAAACGCATTATTGATGTGGAGCGCGAAGCCCTGCTGCTGGTCTGCATAGCGCTGCAAAGCATGGGTGAGCCTTATTGCGTGCAGGCCTTTTCTGGAGAAGGCCCAGATACGGTGATGGTACGCGAGATAAAAGGCTTTAAAGAGCCGTTCAGCAACGAGATTGCGCTACGCATCAGTGCCTTAGAGCCCGAGCGCTACACCCGCGCCGGTGCCGCTATTCGTCATGCTACGCAGTCATTGATGCAGCAGCCAGCCAGCCATCGTTTGCTACTGCTGTTATCAGATGGCAAGCCCAACGATAAAGATGATTACGAAGGCCAATACGGCGTAGAAGACATGCGCCAAGCGGTTGTAGAGGCCACCCAGCAGGGCATTTCCGCCTTCTGCCTGACTATCGACCGGCAAGCACCCAGCTACCTGCCGCGCATCTTTGGTGCCCATCATTACGCCCTACTACCACGGCCAGAGAACCTGCCCACCGCCCTGCTCGATTGGTTAAAGCGATTGGTTATTCATTGAGTGAATAACTGCTAAATCTTAAATTAAAGCCATAACGTGCATCTGAGCAGCGCGCATTTTTTAGGCATAGCGCTTAGTAAGCTGAGGCTGCGTTTATTTACACTACACTTGAATGTTGGTAATAAGCCGCACCTTTGCTGTCACATTAATAATTAGGTTGGCTTGTGCCAAAACCCATCAATTAAGGAGAGCACTATGGGATTTTTTAATAACATTCTTGAGAAACTCGGCATGGGCAAGGCTCAGGCTGCAACAACAGCTCCTGATAAACCCACTGACACGCCCACCGCTGGTAGCCCAGTTGAAACCCCTGCGCATGAATCGGCCGCTCCCGCTCCTGTGCAAACCGTCGATGTTACTGCTCAGCTAGAACAGCGTGCGGCGGCCAACTCGCAGAAGTTAAACTGGCGCACCTCTATCGTTGATCTATTAAAGCTGCTCGATATCGACAGCAGTTTAACGGCACGCAAAGAGCTCGCCACCGAACTCGGCTGCCCTGCAGATTTAATGGCAGACTCCGCCAAGATGAATACGTGGTTACATAAAGCCGTGCTGGCACGCATCGCCGCCAACGGCGGTAACGTACCCCAAGATCTATTGGACTGATCTTGCGGATCTTTGCGTTAGCATGTGGAAGAGACGTCACTGGTAACTAAAAGTACAAATAAATAAGGCGTGATAGTGTTAACTCGCACGCCTTTAGATTTTCAACTCCATTTCTACCGAAATACATTCAAGACTTATAACGCCGCATTAAACTGACTAAAATAGTGGGTTATAATGTGTAGCGAAGCGAAACCTAACCCACTATTTTAGTTACGTTTTAAATGCCTTGTTATACGGCTGTAAGCAATTAATGCACATCATCTGCAACTCATGATTCTTTTTGGGTTTCCACCAGTGTTCCATTGCCATAGTGAGTTTTTAGCTAGCGCAATGGTACTTCGGCTACCTGCTGCCACCGCGATGACGTCAGACATTACTTTTCTCGGCTCAAGACTTTCATTGCGCCCCCAAATCCAGAGACTGCCATCCGGTCTTATCGCAAGCGAATGGCTGCTACCTGTGGCAATAGCGTTGGCTCCATCCATAATACGCCCCCATTGAATGGCTTTATCACCATAACCGTGATTGCCCAAAGGCCCATAGATATTACCACCAGTTCCCCAAACACTACCGTCTTGCTTTAGAACGAGAGCGTGTCCAGTATGTGATGCAACCTGAACCGCATTTTCTGAGGTTTGGATGTAGTAATCTGTTGAAGTGAGCTTACCATCACCATACTGCCCTCGGTGTGCCAAACCTTGCACGAACAAAGCCCCTCCTCGAGTAACATAATAATTGGCACTATCTCCTATGGACGCTGTAATAACGTTGCTGGCAATAGGTAGAGAGTCCATAGAAAGATTTTCACCAAAACCTAGCAGGTCTTTAGTCTGAATGTTCCACAAAGAGTCATCATTGCGAATCACAAATAATCCCGATTTCCCTGCGTAAAAAGATTTAACATTCTCCATCAAAATTTTGCTTTTCGTTGGATCTTCTTCCCAGGCAAGTAGCTTGTTTTGATCTGTAAGTGCATATCGATTTCGTTTACCCACACCGACCTGGATAACTCCTGAAAAGCTCTCCCGTGGCGCATTAAAGTCACTCCATGCGTATACCTTGGCTCCGCATATAGCGAGAAAATTGTCATAGTAAGCTGCTAGTAACGGAGAAGAGCTATCGGCCGACACAGGTGGTACATATATGTTGAATGTTGCCAGCAGCAAGATAGAAACCGACCAACGAGTAAAGATCTTGTGATAACCATTGTTCAAAAATTTGTTCATTTCATGTACCGTATAACGCCGAATTAAGGTGTGAGCAACGCTACCACCCAACCTAGACCATTGCACCGTAAACACACAACCCAACCTTGCACTGAAAATGCCAAGCGTTGGGCATCACTCTTAAATGCTTTGTTATAACAACTTTTCGAACTCACTATAGTGCCACGACAAATTATCGATACTACCTGTTGTCTGCACTACTTTTCTATACTCCCCATATTCAGATTCTAGCACTGGGTTTAGCTCTAAAATTTTAGTTTTGGTATTTATGGAGAGTAAGAATCTATCAAATAGTTTGTGTATGTCAGCTCGAAGTAGAATACCATTTTCCAACGTGTCATTTTTGCCACTGAACGGAACTATATGCGCAGCTTCAAGTACTTGCGGTAATTTACTTCCTGTTATGGCGCAAGCACCATAGGCTTCAAGAACTATTGAACGAAACTCACTTTGTTTAGTTCGTGTAGTCACCTTTGAAAGAGTTTGAACTTTACTACTTTCAGTTTGTATTACTGGGTGAGTGTAACCATCGTCTAAATCAAGCTCTTCGATCGACTCGTGCAGAACCAAGCTCAAAGGGTTAATTGGGCTAGAATCAATACCTTTTAGGAAGCGAATTTTAGAAAGTAATTTGGCACAACAAAGCTTTGTGCTCAGAATTTCTTCGCGAACTTTCCAAAGAATATTGAGCTCTTCAATACTCTTTTTTTCAATATATGCGTCTAATTGTTCAACCTTAATTCTTGCAGCTTCTATTCTTTCTAAACGTGCAACTTCGGCATTACGTTTCTGTTCTTTTTCTCGCGCTCGATCTTGGAGTTCTTTCTCCGCTAACAAGTAATAAAGATCTTTGCTTTTTTTCTTGTTCTTGAGTCTGCTTTCCAAACGTTCAATTTTGTCCCGAGTACTCAAGCCATGATTTTTTCTTTTCTTCATTTCAATCGCCAAATTTGACTCGTTGTTATAACATTTTAATTGTAAGCATGCGTACTTACGTTCATTAAACCACAGAGCAAAAAACAAAGAACCAACTGATCTTGCTGGTTATTTTTAATAATCACGCACCTTGCCATGCGATAAAACGCGCATGCTCATTTTACTGCTTGCTCATGCTCAACATCAACGGACGTACCAGATTCAAACTATTGATAAATATAGAGTTTAAAAATATTATTGAGCACATATAGGCATCAGGTTTCAGAAATACGAGCATGTTAGTCGAGCAAGGGTAAATATACTGTATAAACGCTCAAGCTTTCTGGCTGCAACGTGCTGCATCTTCATTACTATGAAGCATGGTTTTCATATGTGACCATTTTGGACGGAGTGAGTGTGAAGTTCAATTGAAAAGCCATACAAAATGTACTGTTAATTTATTAATTTTCAGAAAATAAAACGCTGCGCTGTCTAACAACTACTACCTTCAGGCGGATCCACACATTAGAAAGAAGCGGCAGGAATTATCGTAGCCAACCGTTAAATGCCAGAGTCAGCAAAGGCTCCTGCAATGCAGACATTCTCGCCATCCATGGCTATCGATGGCATTTGTCGAGCGCCGCATGGGGCGAGCCTGTCTCGCCATGACGAACTGTATCAGCCTAACGAACATCCAGTGAATGTTCGCAGTAGGCTTATACTGTGAGTGTCATTAGCCCGTAGCGAGTTGGCGGAGATAATCCTGCTGCCTCTTGACGTAAAGATCAAATAAAAAGCGGGATCCTGATTTTCATCAGGATGACGGTTAACAGACGGCTATAAGCTGTTAGATACCGCCTTTTGTAGTCCGACGTTTTAGCTGTTGGTCTTGTAGAGCAGGAAGGTTTAAATATTTCCGCCTTCGGCGAAATGCGAGAGCAAGCATTCGCCTACAAAAGACAAACGGAGATCATGACAGGCTTCAGGATGACGGTAAAAAACAGGATCAAAAAAGGCGTGAAGATTTTACCCTTCACGCCTACTCTTTATTTCTAATTCTTCACACCTAACTCTTCACGCCTCACGGGCTTTACGAGCAAAGCCTTACTTAGCGCTGGGGCGCAGTGTTGGGAACAGGATCACGTCACGGATGGTGTGTGAGTCAGTTAACAACATCACTAAGCGATCGATGCCGATACCTTGGCCGGCAGTAGGCGGCAGGCCGTGCTCGAGGGCGGTGATGTAGTCTTCGTCGAAGAACATGGCTTCGTCGTCGCCGGCTTCTTTTTGGTTTACTTGATCTAAGAAGCGCTGCGCCTGATCTTCCGCGTCATTCAGCTCGGCAAAACCATTAGCAATTTCACGACCGCCGATAAAGAACTCGAAACGCTCGGTAATGCTAGGGTCGTTATCATTACGACGCGCCAGCGGTGATACTTCTGCTGGGTATTCGGTAATGAAGGTCGGCTGGATCAAACGGTGCTCAACGGTTTCTTCAAAGATCTCGGTGATCACACGGCCTAGGCCCCAGCTTTTCTCGGTCTTGATCTTCAGGTCTTTGGCGACTTCAAGCGCAATTTCTAAGGTGGCCAACTGCTCAATCGTCACTTCTGGGTTAAATTTCAAGATCGAATCTTTCATGCCCATGCGTGCAAATGGCTGACCGAACTCAAATGTTTCTTCACCGTATTGTACGGTTGAGCTGCCCAGCACTTCTGTGGTGACGGTGCGCAGCATTTCTTCGGTGAAGTCCATCAGATCCTGATAGTTGGCATAAGCCCAGTAGAATTCCATCATGGTGAATTCTGGGTTATGACGCGGCGACAGGCCTTCATTTCGGAAGTTACGGTTAATTTCGAATACTTTCTCAAAACCGCCGACTACCAAGCGCTTCAAATATAGCTCAGGCGCAATACGCAGATACATGTCCATATCCAGCGCGTTGTGATGCGTGATAAACGGACGAGCCGAAGCACCACCTGGGATCACTTGCATCATGGGCGTTTCCACTTCCATAAAGCCATGGCCATTCATAAACTGGCGAATCGCGGCCATCACCTGTGAGCGCACCATAAAGGTATGGCGCGAGTCTTCATTGGTGATCAAATCCAGATAGCGCTGGCGATAGCGGGTTTCTTGGTCGGTTAAACCGTGGAATTTCTCAGGCAGTGGGCGCAGCGCTTTAGTCAGCAATTGGAAGTTATCCATGCTCACGTATAAGTCACCTTTACCAGACTTGTGCAAGATACCGGTCACGCCGATAATATCGCCGATGTCTAAACCGATGTACTGGTCTTTAATAATGGCTTGCGCACCTTTAGTGGTGTAAGCCTGAATGCGACCGCTCATATCTTGCAACACTAAAAACGGACCGCGTTTAGCCATAATACGGCCGCCCACAGACACGGTTTTATTCAGCTCAATTAAGGCCTCTTTATCAAGCTCACCAAACTCGCTTTGCAAGTCCGCGCTCAGGTGCTCGCGCTGAAAATTATTCGGGTGGCCATTGGCCGGACAATCTTTGCGAATGTGATCAAGCTTGGCACGGCGCTCGGCGATCAGCTTATTTTCGTCTAGTAACTGGTCTGTCATGATTTGCCTTTATAAAAACTGATTAGAGTCCGGACTTGAGGCTGGCCTCAATAAACTTGTCTAGACCACCGTCGAGTACGGCCTGAGTATTACTGGTTTCAACGCCAGTGCGTAAATCTTTAATGCGCGAGTCGTCCAATACATAAGAGCGGATCTGACTGCCCCAGCCGATGTCGGACTTGCTGTCTTCCATCGCCTGCTTTTCTACATTTTTTTTCTGCAGCTCATATTCATAAAGCTTGGCTTTTAGCTGCTTCATCGCCTGATCGCGGTTTTTATGCTGGGAGCGGTCGTTCTGGCACTGCACTACGATACCAGTAGGCTCGTGGGTTAAACGTACGGCGGAATCGGTACGGTTAACGTGCTGACCACCAGCACCCGAGGCGCGATAGGTGTCGACGCGGATCTCAGAAGGATTAATTTCGATATGAATATCGTCGTCAATTTCTGGATACACAAACGCTGAACAGAATGAGGTGTGGCGGCGACCGCCGGAGTCAAACGGCGATTTGCGCACTAAACGGTGCACACCCGACTCGGTACGTAACCAGCCAAAGGCATATTCACCGCTAAACTTCACGGTTGCGGATTTAACGCCAGCCACATCACCGTCAGAGAGTTCGATAATTTCGGTTTTAAAGCCGCGAGATTCGCCCCAACGCAAATACATGCGCAGTACCATGTCGCACCAATCTTGGGCTTCGGTACCGCCAGAGCCAGACTGTAAGTCCAGATAGCAGTCTGCAGAGTCGTGCTCACCGGAGAACATGCGGTGAAATTCCAGATCGATAAGCTTTTTATCCAGCACTTCTACGTCGGCTTTCGCTTCTTCGAAGGTTTCTTCGTCGTCTTCTTCTTGCGCCAGTTCAACCAGCTCAGCGATATCGACGATGCCGCGATCTAACTCATCTAAGGTTTCGACCACGGTTTCCAGTGCGGATCTTTCTTTACCCAGTGCTTGGGCACGCTCGGGCTGATTCCATACATCCGGCTGCTCTAGCTCGGCGTTTACCTCTTCTAGACGCTCTTTCTTAGCGTCATAGTCAAAGGTACCCCCTAAGAAGCTCTGCCCGCTCGGACAGCTCCTTAAGTTTATTATTCACAGGGTTAACTTCTAACATGGGTCTAATAACTCTCTATTAACTGAGTAAGTGTACTGAGCGTATGCGGCGCTGTGCCAACATCAGGCGTCAATTCTACCGAAAGCTGACCACAAACGCAGTAGTCATTGCCGACATTTCACCACACCCTCGAGATTAAAATTCAGTTAAAGTTTTATTTCTAGCGGTCGATAGCAACATACCCCCCTCGCTGCCAGATATACAAAATGAATAACCTTAAATTAAAGCATAAGATTCTACTCAGCTTCATCGTGGCCATTACCATTACCGTTGCCGCACTGAGTACCATCAGTTTTCATAATCTAAAAACTCGACTCTACGAAGACAGCGAAACCCTAGTCGCCAGCTTAAGCGAGCGCGAAGGCGAAAAGATAAGACGCTGGTTTGATATACGCCAACGCATGTTGGCCGCGGCTGGCCAGCAATTCGATCAGGCGCCTATGCCCGCTATGTTACAGGCACAAGTGGCTGGTCGCTTTCTCGCAAGCTACTTTGGTAGCAAAGACGGTGTGATGCACGACACCGACTCTTCTGTTTATGACAACGATTACGACCCACGCAATCGCCCTTGGTATCAAGAAGCCGTACAAAAAAACGACGCCATTATTACTGCCCCGTATGAAGATGCCACAGGCTTAGGTACCGTAGTGTCTTTGGCCACTCCGGTTAAAGTTAACGGCCAACTCACCGGCGTAATGGCTGGTGACATAGCCATTAGCAGCTTGATTGCAGATGTTAACGCCATTAAATTACCGGCCAAAGGCTATGCCATGATGCTGAGTAGCAATGGCAGCGTTATCGCCTATCACGATGAAGCGATGATCTTACAGTCCGCCACGCGCATCGACGACAACTTTACTGTGCGTAATCTCGCCACTTGGGTGCAAAACGAACAACTGTATAATGTGCAATTAAAAGACGAATCTAAGCTGGTCTATAGCCAAGCCGTACCCGGCACCGACTGGCAATTACTGATGGTGCTTGACCAAGCAGCACTGGAAGCTCCTCTAACGCCCATGTTATTGCAACAGCTGGGCATCGCTGCCTTAGTGGTGATTGCCGCGGCGGTACTGATCAGCTTATTAGTACAGTGGTTGCTGGCCCCCTTATTGCGCGTGTCTCAAGAGTTAGAGCAAATTGCCAGCGGTCGAGGGGATTTAACCCGCCGTATCGACATTCAAAGCCAAGATGAAGTGGGCATGCTCGCCACCAACTTTAACCGTTTTGTGGCCAGCCAAGCGGAGCTGATTGGGCAAATTCGTAGCCAAGCCGAGTATTTGGGCAGCAACGCAGAGCAAGCCTCGGTGCGCGCTAATCAAACCGTCACCGAGCTGGGCCGCCAGCAAGAAGAAGTGACCATGGTGGCCACCGCCGTCACCGAAATGGCCTCGGCCACTCAAGAAATTGCCAATAACGCCGAGCAAACCGCCACCGCCGCCCAGCAATCGAGCAACAGCACCGCGCACGGTAAACAGCAGGTGAATAAAACCCGCGACTCCATTCAATCGCTGTCACGAGAAATGATACAGGCAGCGGAGGTGATTCAGCGCTTGGACTTGCATGCCAGAGATATCTCCAGTGTATTGTCGACCATTCAAGGCATTGCCGATCAAACCAACTTGTTGGCACTCAACGCCGCCATAGAAGCGGCGCGCGCCGGCGAGCAAGGCCGTGGCTTTGCGGTAGTGGCAGACGAAGTGCGGGTGTTATCACAACGCACCCATGCCTCTACCGAAGAGATCCAAGAAACCATCACTAACTTACAAAAGGCCACCAAAGAAGCGGTAAAATTGATGGAGACCAGCCGTAATTTAGCCGAGCTAAGCGTGGAAGATGCAGAAGCCGCCGCCGCAGCTCTGACCGAGATCACCACCGCCGTGAGCTTAATTTCCGACATGGCCAGCCAAATTGCCACCGCCGCCGAAGAGCAAAGCCAAGTGACTGGCGAGATCACGCAAAATACCACCGCCATCAAGGATGTAGCCGACGAGCTGGCCAACGATGCCGAGCAGTCACTCGCCCAGTCGAAAGATCTGCACAAACAGGCCGGTGAGTTAAACGGTTTGGTCAGCGCTTTTATTCTGTAACGGGTCAATAAAAAACAGCCATCTCGACTCTCGTCGGGATGGCTGTTTTTGTTTGGCTTGCTTCAATTGTGATCCAAATGGGCTCCTATTGTACTAGGTATTTGGCGTGCAGACGCCTCGATAGTTAAACAATATTAAAATTCAGTTAAAGCTTTCCTGGTTGCGGTCGATATCACGGCATCCCGCCTGTTGTCGTTGTTTAAGATCAAAAATGAACAAACTAAAATTAAAGCATAAGATTCTATTGAGTTTCATCGTTGCCATTACCATCACGGTTGCGGCACTAAGCGCGATTAGCTTTCATAATCTGAAAGCTCGACTTTATGCGGACAGTGAAACCTTGGTCGCCAGCTTGGGTGTTCTCGAAGCCGAGAAAGTCACTAGCTGGTTTGAGATACGCCAGAGCATGCTGACTGCCGCAGCGCAACAGCTTGAGCTGGCACTGCTACCCGCTCTACAACAAACTAAAGAAGCCGGCCACTTTCAGCTTAGCTATTTTGGTAGTAAAGGCGGCGTCATGTACGACAGCGATCCCAGTATCGATCGTACCGGTTACGATCCCCGTAGCCGCCCTTGGTACAAGCAAGCAATGGCAGAAAATAAGGCAATTATTACCGCGCCTTATGAAGATGCCACCGGTCTAGGAACCGTCGTCACCTTGGCAGAGCCCGTGCGTCCCTATGGTCAAGTCAGTGGCGTGATTGCGGGCGACATCGGTATCAGCCAGCTGATTAAAGATGTGAATGCCATTAAGTTGCCAGCCAAAGGCTATGCCATGATGCTGAGTAACGATGGCACCATCATCGCCTATAAAGATGAGTCGATGATTTTGCAATCTGCCACTCGCATTGATGACAATATTACGGTGGCCAATCAAAATAACTGGCTGCAAAGCGGGCACTTACATAAGGTGCTGTTCAAAGACGAGCATAAATTGGTCTATAGCCAAGCCGTGTCGGGTACCGACTGGCAGCTGCTAATGGTGCTTGACCAAGCGGCACTGGAAGCACCGTTAACGCCCATGTTATTGCAACAGCTCGGCATCGCTGCCTTAGTGGTGATTGCGGCGGCGGTACTGATCAGCTTATTAGTACAGTGGTTACTGGCGCCTTTATTGCGCGTTTCCCAAGCGTTAGAACAAATTGCCAGTGGTAGAGGGGATTTAACCCGCCGTATCGACATTCAAAGCCAAGATGAAGTGGGCATGCTCGCCACCAACTTTAACCGTTTTGTAGCCAGCCAAGCGGAGCTGATTGGACAAATTCGTAGCCAAGCCGAATATTTGGGCAGCAATGCGGAGCAAGCCTCGGTGCGCGCCAATCAAACCGTCACCGAGCTGGGCCGCCAGCAAGAAGAAGTGACCATGGTGGCCACCGCCGTCACCGAAATGGCCTCGGCCACTCAAGAAATTGCCAATAACGCCGAGCAAACCGCCACCGCCGCCCAGCAATCGAGCAACAGCACCGCGCACGGTAAACAGCAGGTGAATAAAACCCGCGACTCCATTCAATCGCTGTCACGAGAAATGATACAGGCAGCGGAGGTGATTCAGCGCTTGGACTTGCATGCCAGAGATATCTCCAGTGTATTGTCGACCATTCAAGGCATTGCCGATCAAACCAACTTGTTGGCACTCAACGCCGCCATAGAAGCGGCGCGCGCCGGCGAGCAAGGCCGCGGCTTTGCGGTAGTGGCAGACGAAGTGCGGGTGTTGTCACAACGCACCCATGCCTCTACCGAGGAGATCCAAGAAACCATCACTAACTTACAAAAGGCCACCAAAGAAGCGGTAAAATTGATGGAGACCAGCCGTAATTTAGCCGAGCTAAGCGTGGAAGATGCAGAAGCCGCTGCCGACGCCCTCACCGAAATCACCACCGCCGTGAGTCTGATTTCCGACATGGCCAGCCAAATTGCCACCGCCGCCGAAGAGCAAAGCCAAGTAACGGGTGAAATCACGCAAAATACCACAGCCATTAAAGACGTGGCCGATGAGTTAGCCGAAGAAGCCAGTCAATCATTGGCGCAATCAAAAGACTTGCATGAACAAGCAGGAAAATTGAACGGCTTAGTGAGCGCTTTTATTCTGAAGTAAGCGCAAAGCACAAGGCGCTAATTACACCGCCGAACCATAAAAAATAGGGAGCAATTTGCTCCCTATTTCGATCTTAGTACTCGGTATCTTATTTTTAGGCACTCAGACTCTAAAGCGAGATCCTGACGTTCGTCAGGATGACGGCTTAAACACAAACTCAGCACTTTGCCGTCGTACCGGGCTTGCCCCGGTATCTCGTTCTTAGGCATTAAGATTCTAAAGCGAGATCCTGACGTGCGTCAGGATGACGGCATAGACTAAGATCTTGATGGGCATCAGGATGACGGCATAGATACAAACTCAGCACTTTGCCGTCGTACCGGACTTGCCCCGGTATCTCGTTCGTAGGTATTAAGGCTCTAAACCGAGAGCATGACGTGCGTCAGGATGACGGCTTAAACACAAACTCAGCACTTTGCCGGCTATGTTCGCTTTAGTTGTTGAAAACGCGGCTGAACCGCACATTGCCATATAAAATCAATAGGTTGAGCATCAGCTTTCCTAGTATGCTCAAACCACCTGAACCAACCAAGGTAACGATGAAGGTACTTGGTGGCGACACCATGAAAACGCATTATCCATTGCTTTAGTCGACTGTGATAAGCATTCACACCCTGGATATGGAATATCTCTTCACGTACCCGCTGACCGACACTGCTGTTAACCGGCTTGTGAAGCAAGTGATGTTTGGCTGCCAACGCCTCGTAGTTAAGATGGCCATCGCTACAGAGCACAGCGCCAGACCGTAATCGCGGCAGCAGGCAGCGTTCCAGCTTTCTGAGCGTAAAGCGTTTCATTACAAAGTCGGCTTCGTTGTGGTTGCGGTCGCGCAGTACCATCACTTTGACCCACTTAATGTTTTTCTTATCGCTACCACGGCGGCGAGGTTTTCTCTTACTGAGATCCCGCTTGCCTTTGAAGGATTCACGTATAAACGTTTCATCGGCTTCGACGATACCGCCCAGCTCAGAAGACTTAGTATAATCAACCAGTTGCAGAAAGCGGTGTCGCCACCTGAATGATGTACCTAAGTTTATCTGACACTTTTTGGCGGCTTTGCGAAGTGTTGTGGATTCCATCATCTGCTCCGCATATTCCAACCACCGCTCAGCCATTCGAAGCCCAGCAAGTGGCGTGCCGGTCAGAGAGGTAAATGTCTTCTTGCAAGCCCGGCAGCGGTAACGCTGTCTACCATTCATGCTTCCCCACTTATAGGGAGCATCATCGCGGCAATGAGGGCATGTTGGGTGTGAAGCAGTGAGTTCTTCTAGTCGAGCAATGAGCTCGGGAAACGAGTCTGGTTGCTGAAGCAGTATCAGCAGTTCATGCCGCTGCCGAGGCTGGAGTTCAGTCAGTTGGCGTTTAAGTTTGGCGAAACCTGTACTTTTCATCTTTTTGCCTCCCACGAGGTGACTGATTCAAGTATAGCTTTCAACGATTAACTCAAACATAGCCACTTTGCCGTCGTACCGGGCTTGCCCCGGTATCTCGTTCTTAGGCATTAAGATTCTAAAGCGAGATCCTGACGTGCGTCAGGATGACGGCATAGACTAAGATCTTGATGGGCATCAGGATGACAGCATAGACACAAACTCAGCACTTTGCCGTCGTACCGGGCTTGCCCCGGTATCCCGTTCTTAGGTATTAAGGCTCTAATGCGAGATCCTGACGTGCGTCAGGATGACGGCTTAAACACAAACTCAGCACTTTGCCGTCGTACCGGGCTTGCCCCGGTATCTCGTTCTTAGGTATTAAAGCTTTAAAGCAAGATCCTGACGTCCGTCAGGATGACGGCATTGAGCAAGATACTAATTGGCTTCAGGATGACAGCAAAACAACCCAAACGCTGTTTTCTCCTCACTCCTCACGATCGGCTACAGCGGCGCGATTTTATCGACCATGAGCTGCAGCGATTGTTTACCCTGCCATTCGTTAATGTCCAACTTATAAACCAACTGCACCACATTGATGGCGGCGTTGGGCCACACCTTGAGATCCACATTAAAGGCGATGGCATCGATTAAGGTGCGGCCTTCGTCTGGGCTAAGCACTAGCTTTAAGTGTTTCTCACCCACCAAGCGTTGCTTGATAATTCTAAAGTCACCATCAAATAACGGCTCGGGAAATGACTGGCCCCAAGGGCCGGCGAGTCGTAGTTGCTCGGCGAGCGGTAAGTTAAGTTCTGAGATTTCAAGCTGCCCGTCCGTTAATATTTCTCCGGCTAATAATTCTGGGCTCACCCAATCGGCGACGATGCTCTCAAATGCCGCCTTAAACGGCGCTAAAGCCGACTTGCGCAGTGACAAACCCGCCGCCATGGCATGGCCGCCAAACTTATCAATTACACCTGGATGTTGACGGTCGACTTCTTCTAATAAATCCCGTAAATGCACGCCAGGAATAGAGCGGCCCGAGCCTTTTAGCTCATCGTCACCGGCCTCAGCAAAGGCGATCACCGGTCTGTGATAACGCTCTTTAATGCGGGATGCCACTAAGCCCACCACGCCCTGATGCCAATCATCTTGGTGCAACACTAAGCCGTTTGGCAGCTCGCCTTCGCTGATGTGAATTTTGGTGAGGCTGGCCAACGCTTCATGCTGCATGCTGGCCTCTATCGCCTTACGCTCGCGGTTAAGGTCGTCCATCATGGCGGCTAACTTGCGGGCTTCATCTAAGTTTTCACTCAGCAAACAGGCCACGCCCATCGACATATCATCTAACCGCCCTACCGCATTCAGCCGTGGCCCCAAGGCAAAACCTAAATCACTGGCCACTAAGCGCGCTTGATTACGCTGTGAGATATCAAGCAATGCCTGAATACCCGGCCGCACCCGACCCGCGCGCATGCGTTGCAAGCCTTGGTGCACTAATACCCGATTGTTATCATCCAGCGCCACCACATCGGCCACCGTACCCAGCGCCACTAAGTCCAGATATTCACCCATGTTAGGTGCGGTGAGGCCAAGGCGAGTAAACCAACCTTGCTCGGTAAGAGCGGCGCGCAGGGCCAGCAATAAATAAAAGGCCACGCCCACCCCAGCTAAATTCTTAGAGGGGAAATCACAGCCATGCTGATTGGGGTTAACAATGGCCGCGGCATCTGGAACTTCATGGCCGGGCAAGTGGTGGTCGGTGACGATAACTGTCATGCCCAGCGCATTGGCCGCCGCCACGCCGCTAATACTGGAAATGCCGTTATCGACTGTGATCAGCAGCTCGCCGCCCATCATCGCCACTTCATCGACCACTTTCGGGCTTAAGCCATACCCATAATCGAAGCGATTGGGCACCAAATACTGCACTTTTTCTGCGCCCATGGCGCGCAAGCCGTGCACCATCAATGCCGAGCTGGTGGCACCATCACAGTCAAAATCCCCGACTATCACTATGCTGCGCTGCTCGCTCAAGCCTTGCACTAGTGCCTTGACCGCCTCACTCATGCCCTTAAAGGTGGGTTTAAGTAAGGAATTGGCACTCAAATTAAGTTGCTCGGGGCTAACCACGCCACGGCTGGCATAGAGCCGCTGAATAATAGCGGGCAAGTCGCTGGGCAATTGATGGTCTTGGCTTTGGCGGCGGCGAATAGTCAGGCGTGCAGGTGTGGTCATAGGGGCTGGCATAGGGCTGTCACATGAGTACTGGTTATTTAAACAGGGAGTTTACACTAACTGCCAAGCAAAAATTATGCAATGAGGGCAGCGCTCATCTCAGAGCTAAACATGAGCTTTAGAAACTAAAAATTTCTTCGCCACGGAATCCACGGAAGAACACGGAAAAATAGAGATCAAATCTGAAAAACATTTTATTGGTAATAACTTAATTAAAGTAATGCTGCGTTCTTCAGGCCATTAGTTTTTTCTCTTACCAATTCCTGATTACTTATGAACCTCAGCCATTATGCCCAATGTTTGGGTTTATTTTTTCTCACTGCCCGGTTGGCTCCAAGGCCAAGGGTCTAGCACTTGTAGCAGCCAATTTATTCGGCTGGCCAGCTCTGCTGGCTGTTTGTGAGGTTTAAGAATAAAACCAAAACCGTGCCGAAGTCCTCTTCGCCGAAGAGACGGGCACCTACAAGAGAGGAGACGGGCATCTTCCTGTAACTTATTGAATTCATTGATGCTGAATTCACTGAAATATGGCTGAGCTTTGTGGGTAATCAGGTACCAATTAGATCCTTTGGTACTTTCGCTCTTATCTCATCTTAATTTTTCCGTGGATTCAGTGGGTTCCGTGGCAAAAATAGCTCTTGGGTTTGATCTTTATCTTTTAGCTCGGCGCTGCGCTTATCCCCTCGGATGGTGCTCTTGGTGTAGGGCATTGAGTCTGTGGGTGGCGACGTGGGTATAGATTTGGGTGGTGGATAAATCTGAGTGGCCCAAGAGCATTTGTACCACGCGCAAGTCGGCGCCGTGGTTCAGTAGGTGGGTAGCAAAGGCGTGGCGCAGGGTGTGCGGCGACAAGTCATTGTTAATGCCGGCACGCAGGGCGTAAATTTTAATGCGATGCCAGAAGGTTTGGCGGGTCATTTGCCGGGCGCGGCGCGACGGAAATACCACATCAGACGGCTGCTCGCCCAGAAGAAAAGCGCGGGCTTCTTTTAAATAACGCTCCAGCCAGTGCAATGCCTCTTCGCCCATCGGCACTAGGCGTTCTTTATTACCTTTGCCAGTGACGCGCACTAAGCCTTGGCGCAAGCTGATGCTTTCCATAGAAAGACTGACTAACTCAGTAACGCGCAACCCCGTAGCATAGAGCAGCTCCAGCATGGCTTTATCGCGCAGCTCAAGCGGATCTGCGACCTCGGGCGCGTCCAACAGATTTAAGACCTGTTGCTCGCTTAAATCTTTGGGTAAGCGTTTCGGTAATTTAGGGCCGGCAATCAAGATGCTAGGGTCATCCATACGCAGCTGCTCGCGGTGCAGATACTGAAAAAAGCGCCGCAATACACTGAGCATGCGTGCCGTGCTGCTGGCCTTAAATCCTAAGTCCAAACGATGGGCTAAATACTGCTGCAGGGTTAAACCTTCTACGGCGACCAAGCTATCGCCCTCGCCGTCTAACCAGCGAGCAAAGTGCGTTAAGTCACTGCGGTACGACGCCAGCGTATTATCCGCCAGCCCTTTTTCCAACCACAGCGTATCTACAAATTGTTCAATTAATGGATAACTCATTACCACTCCAAACTCTGCTCACAGAAAAGCTTCTGTTATGATAGTTCCATTGTCCGAAATGATAACGGGATCCCATGAATATCGGTTTATTTTACGGTTCAACGACCTGCTATACCGAGATGGCCGCCGAAAAAATTGGCGAGCAACTCGGCGCTGACTTGGTCGATCTGCATAATATCAAGGATGTGCCGTTGGCGCGCGCCCAAGACTACCCGATCCTGATTTTTGGCATTTCCACTTGGGATTTTGGCGAGCTGCAAGAAGACTGGGAGTCACACTGGAACGACATCGATAGCCTCAATCTAGCAGGCCAAGTAGTAGCCTTGTTTGGTATGGGCGATCAGCTCGGCTACGGCGAATGGTTTCAAGACGCACTCGGCTTATTGCACGATAAAGTAGTGGCCTGTGGCGCTACTGTAGTGGGCTATTGGCCGAACCTTGGCTATGAGTTTGAAGCCTCTAAGGCGCTCACCGAAGACGGTGAATATTTTGTGGGCTTATCGCTGGATGAAGCCAACCAGTACGACGACACAGATACGCGCATTGAAACTTGGGTAGCACAGATCTTGGAAGAGATTTCGGCGCTGTAGCTAAAGACGGTGAGGGGTGAAGGGGTAAGGGGTGAGGCGAGAACACCGCGCTGGTAGAGGCCATCTTTAGTCGGCCGGCTTTGCGCAGCGAAACGTCTTTTCGCTCGGCGCAGTAAGAAGGATAGCGCCAAGCGGCCAAAGCCCCACATCCACGTAGAGCATGGATGTGGGGCTTTATTGGTCTTAGCTTGGTGCTTGGTGCTGGGCGCTGGGCGCTGTCTTATTCACGGCCAGCCCAATCACAGTCGCGACCACGGTGGGCAATACCCAGGCCATGCCGATATCAAACATTGGTAGCCAATGAAAAACGCTCATTTCTAGACCCGCCGCTTGCAAGCCATCAACTAAGCCAAAAGCAAAGGCCACCGCTAAGATAAAGCGAAAGGCGAAGATGGGTGCCCGTATTAACGGCCGCACATAGGTCGCCAACACTAAGGCCACCGCCACCGGATAACAGGCCACTAATACCGGTACCGACACCGCAATCAAGGTATCCAGCCCCACATTAGCCACCAACATACAGAGCAGCGCGTTAATCACCACCCAGCTGCGATAGCTGAGTTTACCGGTTAAGCGATAAAAATAGTCGGCACAAGCAGACACAAGCCCTACGGCGGTAGTAATACAGGCCAAGAACACGATGGCGGCTAAAATCCACAAGCCTGGGGGGCCAAACAGCGCTAACACGTAGGCGCTGATGATCTCGGCACCATTGTTAGCTGAGTCCACCACTCCTAAGCTGGTGCCACCCAAAATAAACAGCGACACATACACAAAGCCCAAACCGACGGCGGCAATCAGCGCCGCTATCATCAAGTAGCGTGATTGTGCCCGCTTATCGGTCACGCCTTTTTGGCGCAGTACGTCCAAAATCAGCATGCCAAAAATCAGCGCCGCAAAGGTGTCCATGGTGTTGTAGCCTTCGAGAAAACCTTTCACGAACGGTTGGGCTAAATAGAGATCATCTATCGGCGGCTGTGTGCCCTGCGGGTTGATAAATACCGCTAAAGCCAGCCCTATTAACAGCAATAATAAAATCGGCGTTAATACCTTGCCTACCGCATCCAATAAACGTCCTTGATTCAACGACAACAATAATACCAAGCCAAAAAAGCCGATGGTGTACAGGGTCAAGGTAGTTTGGGTAGGGTTAGCTAAAAAGGGTTTCAAGCCCATTTCATAAGCCACTAAGCCCGTGCGAGGCGTAGCAAAGGCGGGGCCTATGATAATAAAAATGGCCGTGGCCATCACAGTAACGACCATAGGCGGCAAGTACCGAGCCATGGTGGGTAAGCCGCCCCCTGCCAGTGCCGCTGCCACTAGCGTGACTAACGGCAAACCTACGCCGGTCAGCAAAAAGCCGCTCATGGCGCTGGTTAAATGTTCACCGGCTAAAAAACCCGTGAGCGGCGGGAAGATAATATTTCCGGCGCCCAAGAAAAAGGCAAAGGTCATAAAACCTAAACCTAATACATCAAAAGTGGATAACGACTTGTTCACGAACACCTCTTGCGGCAGCTAGCAAAGCGCGAGCTTCATTTGCAGTCAAACGATAATGACGAGACGACTGGCCACCAGAGATTCCTTCCTAGGAACACACATTGGTTATCCACACAATGATATAACTAGAAAGATGACTAGAGTTATAATCTATGTATTACTGGAATATGCTGGTTTCTGCTGGCCGACGCGCAGCCCGTTAGCATAATAGTGTGAGCCTGAGATTCAAGGCGAAATTTACATCTTTAGGTAAAAACTGCGCACTAAAGCAACATACGCGGGATCAAAACCGCCATCAGCAGCATTTATCACTAGCTCACCCGCTGTAAAACCACATTTAACACTAGAGAATAATAAGAGAAAACGCAGCGCCGGTTTACCCACTTTGGTGCAAACGGCGACCTGCTGCGCTAAATGCCAGCCCTGTAGCTCGGCTTCTACTAAGGCGACCGCCAACGCCTGATGCGGTAATACCAGCGCCAGCTGCCCGTGCGGGGCAGATAACCGCCGAGCGTGGGAAAACAAGTCTGCCAAACTGAGGCTGCCGGTGTGGCGCGCATTGGCCCGAGCTTGGCTCTCAAACGACTGGCCTGGCGTAAAATACGGCGGGTTAGACACAATTAAATCAAAGCTTGGTGCTTGATAATCTTGCACCGCGCCTTGTTCGATCATTATTTTTGTTGACCACGGTGAGGCGGCCACGTTGTCGGCGGCTTGGCTTGCCGCCGCCTCATCCAACTCTAAGCCCACAATTTCTATCTCAGCTGTTTTTTCAACTGCAGATAGGCACTTCGTCTTATCAGCTGCGCGCTGCGCCAACATAAGTGCCACTAGGCCAGAGCCTGTGCCTAGGTCTAAAATACGCCGCGAAGAACCCAAGTGAGCCCAAGCGCCAAGCAAGATCCCATCAGTGCCCACCTTCATCCCACAGCGGTCATGATTGATGTGAAACTGCTTAAATGTAAAACCACGGCTACTCATGCTGATCCTGTCAGGTTTTTTTATTCCAATTCCCTTATAATACCGCCTTTTAGTAGGCTGACGAGACCGATCATGAGCAGTATGACCTTCGAGCAACTGGAACTGGACTCCGTCCTGGTCCGCGCACTGGCTGACATGGGCTATGCAAAACCGACCACTATTCAGAGCCAAGTCATCCCCGAAGCCATGAGCGGACGGGACATTATGGCATCTGCCCCGACCGGCACTGGCAAGACGGCGGCATTTCTATTGCCGATTTGCCAACACCTGCTGGACTTTCCACGCCGTAACGCAGGCCCGACTCGCGTGCTGATTTTAACGCCCACCCGCGAGCTGGCTATCCAGATTGGCGAAGACGCGAAAAAAATCGTGAAGCACACCAACTTGCGTGTAGAAGTGATCACTGGCGGCGTGCATGAAAGCCAACATCTGCCGGCACTCACCAAAACTACAGATATCGTAGTGGCGACCCCTGGGCGCTTGCTGCAATACATAGACCGTGAGTCATTTGATAGCCGCGATATCGAGATGCTGATCCTTGATGAAGCGGATCGCATGCTAGACATGGGCTTTATTAAAGACGTTGACCGCATTGCCGCCGAAGCGCGCTGGCGCCGCCAGACCATGCTGTTTTCTGCCACCTTGGAAGGCCGAGGCTTGATGAGCTTTGCCGCCGATCTATTAAAAGATCCAGTGCAACTCGCCGCCGAGCCGCCGCGCAGTGAGCGTAAAAAAATCAATCAGTGGGTGCACTTAGCCGACAATCCTGAGCATAAATTTGCGCTGTTAGTGCATTTGTTGCGCCAGCCTGATGTGACCCGCAGCATTGTTTTTGTAAAAACTCGCGACCGCTTAATGGAGCTGGCCAGCCGCCTGCAGCAAGAAGGCTTACACAATGCGTGGCTGCGCGGTGAAATGGATCAAGACAAGCGGATTGAAGCGCTGGCTCGGTTTCGCATCGGTCGGGTGAATATCTTAGTGGCCACAGACGTGGCCTCCCGCGGCATCGACTTACCGGAAGTCAGCCACGTGATTAACTACGATATGCCACGCACCGCAGATGTGTATGTGCACCGCATTGGCCGCACCGGCCGTGCCGGCCAAAAAGGTACCGCCATTAGCTTGGTTGAAGCACACGATATGCCGCTGCTGGTGAAAGTGGAGAAATACACTGAAGAAGCGCTCAAGCGCCGCATCATTGAAGAGCTCAGACCTAAGCATAAAGAAGCCAAGGTGAACTCGCGCAAGCGAAAAGACACCAAAGGCAAAAAATTAGACGAGCCAGTAAAGAAAGAAAAAGTGCGCCTGCGTGATACTAAGGCCAAGGGCAAGCCAAAGTGGGCCGGTCCTAAACCTGGTGAAGCTGTGATCCCTAAGCCGAAGAAAAAGGCCGCCCCCGTTATCGACTGGGACGACGAGGATGACGACGAGTAAACTCTCGGCTATTTAGCGTTTTATCTAACAAAAACAGCTAACCAAAACAGGCACCCTAGGGTTAACACCATTCAGTTAAGCGTGTTTAGAGCGAATGGGGTACCGAGTTTTTGATATCCGAACGGTCCTACTCTTGGGCCGTTTTCTTTTTTCAGGCAAAATATAGCGCTTCACTCGCTCGCGCATGGCCCTCAGCTTTTTGGGGATCGTGCCGGGGGCGGCGATGGCACACCACATTACTTCATCCTGAATATCTCTTAACGCCATCATAAAACTAATCCGCAGCGGTGAGACGTCTGCCTCGTGAGCAATGCGGCTGATCTCCACCCGCACTAAATTGTAGGCAAGTAAAATCCCCCACAGCTCCTGCGTGACACCTTCAACCGACTGACTGCGCAATAAAATCGTATCCTCCAGCATCCGATGTTTAATTTCCCCATAACTATTTTCGATCTCCCACCGCTCAAAATAGACATCCAGTAACGCTTGGCCTGAGTGCTGCTGTCCATCGACTAACGAGCACAGTACGCCCTTGATATGGTTGCTGCTAACCGGCTCAGGGTAAAGTACCAGCCGCGCTTGCCAGTGCTCCGGCAAGGAAGGATCTAATTTTCTTGCCTGAGGTGACACTTTCATTTCCACCAGATGATCGCACTCTGAAAACGAGTGCAGCACCGTATATTGGGTGTTACTTTTTATGGGTACCATCCAGTGCGCGTGAGGATGCTGGCGTTGCCAGTTAATCAATAATTCTGCACTGAGATAACAACGGTCAAATATCGTTAGGCTGTGATCGGGGACATGCGCAAGCAGTTGCTTAGTATAAGTGACTTCTCCCTGATGACTCGGGCCAAAAGCAACATGATGAACCATGCGACTACGCAGAGAACTAAAGGCACACAGACGAACAACGGGGTATTCAGTATGGGCCGTTTTACTGTGTTTAACGTAACCGAAGTGTTTGGCTAACTCGGGGGTATCCGCAGTGCGAAATTGGGTGCCGTCGACAGAATAAAGTCGAAGTCCATGCCAGGTATCCTTACCGTCTTCTTCTGCAATCCAACGCGCAGCCGTGAGGTTAAACAAGGCGGCTAATGGCTCGCTAGTCAGACGTTGTCTAGCTTGGGGAATGGCACTGGGCGCGACGGACTCTCCCAGCTTATTGGTCAGTTGAAGATCTAACTTGTCTACCACATCACTAATCGAACGGTCACGAAATAATCCCATGGCGATAACCAACCAGACCACCAGCTCGGCGGGGAGCTTTCGCCGCCTGACACTCGCTTTATCCGTTTGCTCTAGCGCGGTATGAATCCAGTCCAGAGGAAGGTGTTTGTGAAAGGTCGATAACGACTCAGGAACGGCAAATGTATCGGTGTCGAGTAACCAGTGAGCAAGCAAAAAAATACCCTCATACCATGTGGTGATGAGGGTATTCTGACGCCGTATAAGGATCGGTCAACCGATCGCCAAAATTTCTTAACTGATCGGTGTTAACCCTAGGGTGCCTGTTTTGGTTTAATTTTTTGAATAAAGCGACAAATATATGGCGAGCGTTAGCTATGCTTATCACTCATGGATACGCTAACCCCAAGGAGGGAGCCGCATGTTGAAATTTTACACGGGCCCAGAGCGGCGCCAGCATTGTAGAAGACAAATCCTCGACCGACGCGACTTGCTGCGCTGGCAGCCAGAACACGATGAACGCCGCGCTATAGAAGGTCGCCGTCACAGAGACGTGAGCAAATCCTTTGCCTAAAAACTACACAGCCTCTTTTGATGGTCATACCGATACTGAATCTTCGTCATGTTGAACTCGGTTCAGTATCGGTATGGCATAGCCTAGATAGCTGCTGCTTCACGCTTTCCTTTTATCAAAAATTTTCCATAAAAAAACCGGCTCATAAGAGCCGGTCAAAAATGCAAATGAAGAAGAGAGTATTCATAAAATCAGTAAGCACATAATATCAGAGCGCGGCTTGCGCTAAAGGTTCCAGCTTTTTACATTATTTATAAAATAATTATCTGATGCGCATGAAAGGGCCGTTCACCTCGGTTAATGCCCATAAAAAAACCGGCCCATAAGGACCGGTCAAAAAGAAACTGAAGAGAGAGTATTCAAATTCAGTAAGCACACCTAATCAGAGCTGTAGCTTGGCAAAAGGTTCACACTTTTTTGCTTTTTCTTAAAGAGCGCTTAACGCTATACGTTCAGCGCTGTACGCCGTCCGTGAAAGATGGATTCAGCATCTCTCTCTATTATTGGACCAGATGCCGTAGGGCGTATAACGTAAAGCGTAGGACAGCCCTTCGGGCTACTGCTCGTCGCGCTTAAACATCAGCTCGGTGGCGGTGGACTCAGCCTCCACAAAGTAGTAACCGTCTGTATCAAAGGCGGTAAGCTCGCTCACCTCTCGCAACTGGTTTTGAATGATGTAACGTGCCATTAAGCCACGGGCTTTTTTCGCGTAGAAGCTGATGATCTTGTACTGACCGTTTTTGCAGTCTTTAAAGACAGGCGTAATGATCTGCCCGCTCAAGCTTTTGGGCTTCACCGCTTTAAAGTATTCATTAGAGGCCAAGTTGATCAGCACGTTATCGCCCTGCTCTTCCAGCGCAATATTGAGCTTATCGGTGATGATGTCGCCCCAAAACTGATACAAGTCTTTGCCGCGCACATTATCCAGCTTAGTGCCCATCTCTAGTCGGTAAGCCTGCATTAAATCCAGTGGCCGCAGCAGGCCATATAAACCCGATAACATGCGCAGATGCTGTTGTGCAAATTCAAAATCTTTGGCGCTCAAGCTCTCGGCATCTAGCCCCGTATACACATCGCCTTTAAAGGCCAATAGCGCCTGCTTAGCATTGTCGGGCGTAAAATTTGGCTGCCAGTCGGCAAAGCGCGCCGCATTTAAGCCCGCCAGCTTGTCGCTGATCTTCATCAGCTGACCAATGTCAGCTGGGCTCAGTTGCCGAGCGCGTTCAATCAGTAATTCAGACTCAGCCAATAATTGCGGCTGAGTAAAATCACTGATAACGGGTGGCGTATCAAAATCCAGCGTTTTAGCAGGGGAAACGACGATCAGCATGAGCTACCTCTAAATGATTTTTATAAAAAATGTTATTACGTGAGCATGCAACTTGATCAATAAAATGCAGGCGGTTTTCACCCCTCACTATTCTCTCTTCACCCCTTGCATTACTTGAGGCTCACTACTCTATGGTCACGTTATCCATCAAGCCCGCGTCCAGTCCTGTGCCGCCGCCTTGCAACTTGATCATCAAGCGCAAGTCGTTGGCTGAGTCTGCATAAGCCAGGGCTTCGCTGTAACCGATCTGATTCTGGTTATAGAGATCAAATAAGGCTTGATCGAAGGTCTGCATACCCTGTTCACGAGACTTGCTCATTACCTCTTTCAAACGGTGCAGCTCACCTTTGCGGATCAAATCCGCCATTAACGGCGTATTAAGCAGCACCTCAAAGGCCGCACGACGCTTGTCGCCTTCACGAGTGGGAATCAGCTGCTGGGCCACGATTGCGCGCAGGTTAAAAGATAAATCAAACTGTAACTGCCGATGCTTACTTTCAGGCACTAAATGCATAATGCGATCCAGTGCTTGGTTGGCGTTATTAGCGTGCAAAGTCGCCATACACAAATGACCGGTTTCAGCAAAGGCCAGCGCATAGCCCATGGTTTCTTCGGAGCGAATTTCACCGATTAAAATCACGTTCGGCGCTTGGCGCAAGGAGCTTTTGAGTGCGGCTTCAAAGGATTCAGTATCTATGCCCACTTCCCGCTGGGTGATAATAGAACGCTCATGCTGATGCACAAATTCAATCGGATCTTCGATGGTCAAAATATGATCGTCTGCATGGCGATTACGATGCCCAATCATGGCAGCTTGCGTGGTCGACTTACCGGTACCCGTGCCGCCTACAAACAGTACTAAACCGCGTTTGGCCATGGCCACTTCGCGCAGGCTATCGGGCAAATACAGCTCTTCAAAGGAGGGGATCCTGCTTTCAATGCGCCGGATCACCATTCCGGCTTTCTCTTGCTGCCAAAAAGCACTGACCCGAAAACGGCCATGCTGCTCATCACTAATGGCGAAGTTGGCTTCTTTCTGCTGATGAAAACGCATGTGCCACTCCGGCGTCATGCACGACTCCACCAGCGCCAAGGCATCGGCGGCGGTCAGTTTAGTATCACTAATAGCAACTAAATTGCCGTGGCTTTTGATCATGGCAGGCACGCCCACCGAGATATACAAGTCTGACGCTTGTTGCTCCACCATGGCCTGCAAAAAAGAGGTTAACTGCATGACTTGCTCCGCTTACTGAATACTCTGAGGATCTGTGGCTTTAGCTCGCGCATCCACCGCTGAGATCAAACCACCGTTCACCAGCTGCTTCAAACATTGATCCATGGTTTGCATGCCGTGCGCCAGACCGGTTTGGATCACCGAATACATCTGGGCGACTTTATCTTCGCGGATCAAGTTACGAATGGCCGGCGTGCCGAGCATGATCTCATGAGCCGCGATGCGTCCGCCATTGGGCTTTTTCAGCAAGGTTTGAGAAATCACCGCACGCAGTGACTCAGATAGCATGGAGCGCACCATGGCTTTTTCCGCGCCCGGAAACACATCCACAATACGGTCTATGGTTTTGGCGGCGGACGAGGTATGCAAGGTCGCAAACACTAAATGGCCGGTTTCGGCGGCGGTGAGTGCCAAGCGAATAGTTTCTAAGTCGCGCAGCTCGCCCACCAAAATAATATCCGGATCTTCTCGTAACGAGGAGCGCAGTGCGTTACTAAAGGAGTGGGTGTCTCTGTGTACTTCCCGCTGGTTGATCAGGCATTTTTTATTACTGTGCACAAATTCAATGGGATCTTCGATGGTCAGAATGTGCTTATTATAGTTGTCATTTATATGATCCACCATGGCCGCGAGGGTGGTGGATTTACCCGAACCAGTAGGACCTGTGACCAGCACTAAGCCTCTTTGATACTCGGCAATGCGCCGAAAGATTTCCGGTCCGCCCAGTTGTTCTAAGCTCAGCACTTCGCTGGGAATTACTCGGAATACGGCGGCCGCCCCGCGTGCTTGGTGATAGGCGTTAACACGAAAGCGAGCCAAGCCTGGCAGTTCAAACGAGAAGTCGACTTCGAGGTTGTCTTCAAACTCTTGACGCTGGCGATCATTCATAATCTCGTACACCAAACGGTGCACTTCGGTATGCTCTAATATCGGCAAGTTAATCTTGCGCACTTCACCGTCCACTCTGATTTGTGGCGGTACGCCCGCAGACAGGTGCAGATCCGAGGCATTATGCTTTACACTAAACGCCAATAGTTCCGTAATATCCATTCTCTGTCCCTCTTGCCCTTGGTTTTATTATCCATATGAATACTATCCTACAACAGCTGCAGCAGGTTCACGATAGAATTGCCGCCGCCACGGCTGCATGCCAGCGCGACGCCCACAGCGTGCACTTGCTGGCGGTCAGCAAAACTAAACCTATTGCCGATATTGAAGCCGCCTATAGTGCGGGTCAGCGCCAGTTTGGTGAAAACTACGTCCAAGAAGCGATTGATAAAATACAGGCTTTAAGCACTCCCTGCCCAGACATTATCTGGCATTTAATTGGCCCATTGCAGTCCAATAAAACCAAGCCGGTCGCCGAGCATTTTGATTGGGTGCAAACCGTGGAGCGGTTAAAAATTGCCGAACGCTTAAGCGCTCAGCGCCCAGCGTCATTACCGGCCTTAAATATTTGCTTACAAGTTAATATCAGCCGCGAGCCTAATAAATCCGGCGTGTTACCAGAAGAAATACCTGCTTTAGCGGCGGCAGTAGCCGAATTACCTCAGTTATGCTTGCGCGGTTTGATGGCTATACCAGAGGCCACAGACGATCACGAAAAACTAACGACGCAATTACTAGAGTTGCAGCAACTGTTTGATAGAATGGCACAAATATACCCCGCCATGGATACGCTATCCGTGGGCATGAGCAATGATCTGGAAGTCGCAGTGGCTTGTGGCAGCACCCTAGTTCGGGTGGGCACGGCTATCTTTGGCTCACGCAACGCGTAAGCGAGTTGCTATTGAGCCTAATCGTTAAGAGACCCTATTTGTCATGGCACCTAAGTCTGTAATAGAAAAGAGAAAACTGGCCTTTATTGGCGCAGGTAACATGTCACGCAGCTTAATTGCAGGCCTGACCCAATCCGGTTATCCCGCTTCGGCCATTATGGCGTCCAACCCCTCGCGCGGAAAGTTAGACCAATTGGCCAATGATTTTGGTATTCACATTAGCCAAGATAACAACCAAGCCGCCGCGTGGGCAGAGGTGATAGTGCTGGCCGTTAAACCACAGATGATGGCGAGTATGCTGAGTGGAATTTCTAATGTCGAAAGCACCCTATCCGGTAAATTGCTGATCTCGATTGCCGCCGGTATGTCGGTGGCGCGCTTAACGGAGCTTAGCGGTCAAACGCGCATTATTCGCACCATGCCTAACACCCCTTCTTTAGTGGGCTTAGGCATGACTGGCTTGTATGCGGGGGCGACTGTGGCGCAAACCGACCGAGATTACGCCGAGCTATTGATGCAAGCCGTAGGCAAAACCTTGTGGGTAGCAGCAGAGGACGGCATTAACCAAGTTACCGCCGCGGCCGGCAGTGCACCGGCGTATTTCTTCTTATTTATGCAAGCCATGGCAGAGCAAGCGGTACGATTTGGCTTAAATGAGGCCGATGCTCGGCTTTTAGTTCAGCAAACTGCACTCGGTGCCGCTAATATGGTGGCGGCCAACCCAGATGTCTCTTTAAGTGAGCTAAGAGCCCAAGTGACGTCTAAGGGAGG
Organism: Oceanisphaera sp. IT1-181; assembly: GCF_033807535.1. Taxonomy (NCBI): domain Bacteria; kingdom Pseudomonadati; phylum Pseudomonadota; class Gammaproteobacteria; order Aeromonadales; family Aeromonadaceae; genus Oceanisphaera; species Oceanisphaera sp. IT1-181. Next base: position 471,199 of record NZ_CP136856.1, on the reverse strand, counting down.
CACAACGGCACAAGCTATTGAGCATTTTCAAGCGCAAGGGCTAGAACAACTGGTCGGCGATGCCATGACGGCCGCCCTAATGCGCGCTCGAGAACTCGAAACTCAGCTCTAAGGACAATAAATGAACACCGCTTATTATCTAATTAACACCCTGTGCGATCTGTATTTGATGGTGATATTGCTGCGCATTTGGTTGCAACTGGCCCGCGCCGACTTCTATAACCCGGTTAGTCAGTTTGTGCTTAAGGCGACCAATCCGGTATTAACGCCACTGCGCCGCTTTATCCCGGGCTTTTTTGGCATCGATATGGCCGCAGTGGTCTTAGCGGTGCTGGTGGTGGCGCTCAAACTCGCCTTGCTGTACGCGTTACATATTATTAGTGCCGAAGCCGCAAGCTGGTTTGAGTGGGTGTTATTAATAGTGCTCACCATAGTGAAGAAAATCGGCACCATGCTGTTCTGGGTATTAATTATTCGTGCGCTCTTAAGCTGGGTGAGTCAGGGTAATAACCCAGTCGAATACCTGATGTTTCAGCTCACCGAACCCTTGCTGGCCCCCATCCGCCGTATTATTCCGGCCATGGGCGGGATTGACCTATCCATGCTGGTGTTCTTTATTATCCTGCAGGTGCTGAACTTCTTAATGAGCGACCTCTTTGGCTCGCTCTGGCTGGGACTCTAACCCTGCCGGTACAGCTTCTCGAGGATGTGCTGTATTTGCGTATTTATTTGCAACCGAAAGCCTGCCGCGATCAATTTCTTGGCCAGCATGGGGATGCGTTAAAAATCGCCATTACCGCCCCGCCCGTGGATGGCAAAGCCAATGCTCATTTATTGAAGTGGTTAGCCAAGCAATGCCGCGTCACTCAGTCTCAAGTGCAACTACTGAGCGGTGACAGCAGCCGACACAAACGCGTCGCGCTGCAGTCACCGCGAGTGATACCGCCGGCCTTGGCGCAACTGCTCACCAACTTAACCTAAACTGAGTTAGGCGATACGCATTATTACTAAGGATCAATCATGTTAAAAACTCTCGTACGCAGCCTATGGCTGAGCCTGTTATTCATCCCCGCCTTAGCCCAAGCCGCTGAGCAGAAAATTGGCGCTTGGACCGTGCATTACACCGCCCTGCCTTCCACCTTTTTAACGCCAGACATAGCCCGTGCTAATCGCATCGAGCGTAGCCGCTATAATGGTCTGTTGAACATTGCCGTGCTCGACCAAAACGGGAAAACGCTGCAAGTGAACATGACCGGCCAAGGCAAGTCATTGATTGGTACCATACGCAAATTGGAGTTTCAGACCATTCGCGAAGGCGACGCTATTTATTACATCGCCCAGTATCCGTATCGCAATGAAGACAACGTGTTGTTTACCATCGACATTAAAAGCCCAGAGCAAGGCGGCGAGCTGAGCTTTCGTCATACCTTTTATACGGATTAAGCGTTAACACCGCTTTACGTGGTACGCCGTACGTAAAGAACAACACCGTCTTTTTACGTATAGCGTACGGCGTTAAACGTATAACAGTCCGCAGGGAAAACGAGAGCAATCATGAGCAAACAGATAGTATTAGCGTCAGGTAATGCCAAGAAGGTAGCCGAGCTGCAAAGCCTGCTCGGTGAGTTGCACATGACTGTGACTCCGCAGACCGAGCTTGGCGTGAGTGACGCTATCGAAATCGGCACTACCTTTGTCGAAAACGCCATTACCAAGGCGCGCCATGCGGCCGTAAAAACCGGCTTGCCAGCCATTGCCGACGACTCTGGCATTAGCGTAGCCGCACTCGATGGCCGCCCCGGTGTATACTCGGCGCGCTTTGCCGGTGAGCATGCCACCGATCAACAAAATCTTGAACTACTACTGAGCGAGCTGACTGGTGTACCCCGCGCACAACGCCAAGCCACCTTTTGGTGCGTACTGGTTTATATGCGCCACGCTGATGATCCCACGCCATTGATTTGCAGTGGCTCTTGGACAGGTGAAATCACCACCTTGGCTCAAGGTACTCAAGGTTTTGGCTACGACCCGATCTTTTGGGTAGAAGAGGCTGGTAAAACTGCCGCTGAGCTCTCGAGTGCCGAGAAGAATCGCTTAAGCCACAGAGGCAAAGCACTGCGTCAGCTGCAAGCGCTCTTGTTAGAAGATCTAAAGCTAGAAGACCTAAAATTAGAAGATAAAAGCCAGCAAGACCTAACGCAGCAAGCGCCGCTGCAAACCCCGTTTAAAGAGTCCAACTAATGCTGCAATTACCGCCGCTGAGCCTGTATATCCATATTCCTTGGTGCGTACAAAAGTGCCCCTACTGCGACTTTAACTCTCACGCTATGAAAGAGGCGATTCCAGAGCAGGCCTACATTGCCGCCCTGTTAGAGGACTTGCGCCAAGATCTACACTTTGCTCAAGGGCGCCCACTGCACAGCATTTTTATTGGCGGCGGCACGCCGAGCCTAATGAGCCCAGCGGCCATTAAAGAACTGCTGGACGGCGTTAAGGCGCTAATTCCCTTTAAAGACCAAATGGAAATTACCCTTGAAGCCAATCCCGGCACGGTCGAAGCCGGTCGCTTCGCCGGTTTTAAAGCTGCAGGGGTGAATCGCATCTCCATTGGTATTCAAAGCTTTCAGCCAGAAAAACTCGCGCGTTTAGGCCGTATTCATGACCCAGCGCAAGCTCGCTTTGCCGCACAAGAGGCGGCCAGCGTCGGCTTAAATAGCTTTAATATCGACTTAATGCACGGCTTACCCGACCAAAGCTTAAATGATGCGCTCTCGGATCTGGAGCATGCCATTGCCTTGTCGCCACCGCATTTATCTTGGTATCAGCTCACCATAGAGCCGAACACGCCTTTCGCTTCGCGCCCGCCTGTGCTGCCCGAAGACGACACCTTGGCAGACATTTATGAGCAAGGTCATGAACTGCTCCTGGCCAACGGCTATCAGCACTATGAGGTGTCTGCCTATGCCAAGCCGGGCTTTGAGGCTCAGCATAATTTGAATTACTGGCGCTTTGGTGACTATTTGGGCATCGGCTGTGGCGCCCACGGTAAAATTACCCTGCCCTTAGAAGGTAAGTTAGTGCGCACCGTGAAGGTTAAGCATCCGAAAGGCTACTTAGAGCCAAACCGGCCTTATCTGGATCAGTACAACGCGATAGCCACGCAGGATCTGTCGTTGGAATACTTTATGAATCGGCTACGCTTATTTGAAGCTATACCTAAGTCAGAGTTTTCTGAGCTGACCGGCATGAGCACCGACCAGCTGCAAGCCCCACTGGCTGAGGCCTTGCGCTTAGAGCTGCTGAGCGAAACCGACAACCATTGGCAGTTAACGCCGTTGGGCCGACGCTTTCTTAATCGCTTGCTCGATTTGTTTATTACCGACTAATGCGAGTAACATTACTCTCATTACAGCCTTCACTCTGCAGGCCGGAGCCTTATGTCAGCACTTATTTACGAATATCCTCTAAACGAAAAATGCCGCAATTATTTACGCCTGAGTGATTTACTACTGCAAATTAAACAGTGCCGTAGCTTAAGCGCCAACGGCCAAGCCGTGGCGCTGTTTAAGGCGTTGTTGGATATTATTGAGTTGCTGGAGCGGTGCGATATTCGCTCCGATCTGGCCAAAGATTTAAGTATTGAAAAAGAAAAATTAGCCGCGTGGGCCGAAGTGCCGGGCATAGATACCGCTGCACTCAGCGAACTAGAACAACAATTGGCCGATTTAAGCCAGCAATTGCCCCGATCCCCGCGTTTTGGTCAACAGCTGCGCGAAGAGAAGCTGTTAGTCGCGGTACGCAGCCGTTTCGCCATTCCGGGCGGTTTATGCTCGTTTGATGTGCCTCAATTACATTATTGGTTGCACCAGCCCAAGGTTAATCAGCAGCAAGATATTGATGGCTGGCTAAGCCAATTGCAGCTGCTGCAGCAAGGATTAGAGCTACAACTGACCTTGTGGCGCGATGTGGGCCAGTTTCAGCCGCAAATCGCGCATAATGGCTTTTTTCAAGACGATGCGGCGCACACCCATATTATTCGGGTACGCGTGCCTGCCGACCAAGCTATTTATCCGGTGGTCAGTGGCAATAAATACCGCTATACCGTACGTTTCATGCCGGTCGATAATCATGATATCGGCAATGTAGAATTTGAATTGGCGAATATAAAATGAGCACTCCCTTAACCGTTTCCTGCCCCACTTGTAATAAAACTGTTGAATGGGGCGAACAAAGTCAGTTTCGCCCGTTTTGCAGCAAGCGCTGCCAGCTGATTGATTTAGGCGAGTGGGCAGACGAAGAAAAGCGCATTGCGGGCGAACCGGCCTGGATGCCAGATCAAGATAATGAAAATGAGTACTGAGCCATCGGCTGTAACCCAGCCTGCTAACGCCAATAAAAACTCGGTGTGGGTGGCGGTAGGCGTTATTGAGAACAAGCAAGGCGAGATATTTATCTGTCGCCGCGGCGCCAGTCAGCATCAGGCTGACAAGTGGGAGTTTCCCGGTGGCAAGGTAGAAACCGGCGAAACCGTAGCCCAAGCGCTAGCACGTGAGCTGGCCGAAGAAGTGGGTATTACCGTGCTGGCCTGTGAGCCGCTTATGCAAATCGAGCACGACTACGGCGACAAGCACGTTACCCTGGCTATCCGCAAAGTCACCGCTTTTAGCGGTGAGCCCAGTGGGCTTGAGGGCCAACCCAGCCGCTGGGTGCCAATCAGCGAGCTAAGCCAGTACGACTTTCCCGCAGCCAACAGCTCGATTGTCGACATGCTCCAGACCGAGGCCGGAAACTGAAGCCGGAATCCACTCCACATCAACAAAATATAGGCCCGGCGACCGCTTTTATTCCGATGAATGCCGTAAACGGAACAGATAACGTCGGTCGCAGGTAATATCGCGCCCACCCTCACCCGACACAAACGGCTCCGAGCTCACAGTTTTCACAGAAAGACACATCCCTAAAACAAAAACTTAACAACCATCATTGACTCTCTTTGTGTCCCCTGATTAGACTGACTCCTTCTCGTCTCGTGAGTCATATTTCCATGCGTATCCAACATAAATTGATCCTAGCCTTGCTGCTGACGACTCTGCTACCGGTAGGACTGCTGTCCGCCTTCACCATCCATCAGGCTCGACAGTTGGCAGAGGAACGCTTTCTAGAACAAGGCCAGAGTGAAATTAATAAGCTGGATCAAGCGTTCAGTGCCCATTTCGAGCAAATAGGCCAAGACGTGGAATTTCTCGCCTCTTCTCCCTTGCTGGCTCGAGCCGACGCCAGCATCAGCGCTTATCACCAGAGCCCGGCTCGAAAGATGACGCCGGATCGTAACGGTGGCACCGAGACCGAAATCTATCGAGAATTTGAACGCTTCGCAGAGAGTCATTCTGGCCTTGCATACATCTATATGGGCACCCAAGACGGCGGCTATGTTCAGTGGCCTCTGGGCGATATAACCGCCGGCTATGACCCCCGTCCTCGTCCCTTTTTCCAGAGCGGCATGTCTGCTCCCGGCCAGGTGGTACGCACCGGTGCCGACTACTGGGAGGCGGTCGACGACACCATGGTCGGGATAGTGCGCAGCTTCAAGAACCAATATGGCCAGGATTACGGAGTTATGGCGATAGACGTGTCTCTAAAAGAGCTGACCAACATGACTCAACAGGCCCGACTCGGAGAGCAGGGTTATCTGATGCTGATCGACGATGGTGGCACCGTGCTAGTAGATGCCGCTAGGCCGGAGCACAACACCCGTCTCCTGACCGATCTGGATGACGCTGATTACCGCCTCCTGTCCAACACCCACTCAGGCCAGCTTGAGATGGAACTCGGCGGTGAGGACTTTCGGGCTCTGGTATATCCCTCTCCTTCCCTCGGTTGGAAGTTCATTGCCCTGATGCCGGAACGCGAGATTCTGGCTCCAGCCCAGCGGATGCTATGGACGACTCTGGGCAGTACTGCCCTGGTGGTGCTCCTGGTGTTACTGCTGGCCTGGTGGTTGTCCGGACTGCTGGTCAAACCCATACTGGCGGTGAGCCGGGGGCTCAAGGACATCGCTCAGGGTGAAGGAGATCTGACTCGACGCCTGACCATTAGCAGCCGGGATGAAACCGGCGAGCTGGCTCGCTGGTTCAATCAGTTTCTGGAATCCATCCTGCAGCTGGTAGTCCGTATCAAAGACACTGCCCATCAGGTTGACGCCGTGTCTACCCTCGGCCGCGAGAACGCAACGGCGGTAGACACCGCCAGCGGTCATCAGCTGAAGGAAATAGAGCGCATGGCCACCGCCCTGACCGAAATGTCAGCCTCCGCCAATGAGGTGGCTCACAGCTGCAACAGATCGGCCGTGGCGGCGGCCCAGGGCCAGCTAGCCGGCGATCAGGGTAAGGCCGTTATGCTGGACACCGAGGCAAGCGTGCGGGCCCTGAGCGACCAGCTGAAACAGTCGGCGGTGCATATCCGCCAGCTGGAAGCGGAAAGTGGTCGAATCAACTCCATTCTGGATGTGATCCGCGGCATCGCCGAACAGACCAACCTGCTGGCTCTCAACGCCGCCATCGAGGCAGCCCGGGCCGGGGAACATGGCCGAGGCTTCGCAGTGGTAGCAGACGAGGTGCGCACCCTAGCACAGCGCACCCAGGTGTCCACCGCCGAGATCGACAGCCTGCTGGCCGGACTCAATCTGCAGACCAGTCGGGCAGTAGAAAATATGGAAACCAGCCAGCAGCAGTCGGAACAAGTCGTGCTACGCTCGGGACAGGCGCGAGAGGCATTCGATGCTATCAAAGTATCGGTAGATGAAATCACCGACATGACCGCCCAAATCGCCAGCGCCGCCGAGCAGCAGCACATGGTTGCAGAGAGCATCAACTCCCATATTGGTGCCATCCATAGCGCTGCCAGTGAGGTCAGTCAGGTATCGAATCAGGTTGCCGATCACGCCGGCCGCCAGGCCGACCTGGCCGGTGAGCTAGGGAAATTGGTCAATCAGTTCCGGATCTGATCGTAAGCCGTAAGCCGTAAGCCGTAAGCCGTAAGCCGTAAGCCAACACAGCTTGCGGCTTTTTTGTAGCAGAGAACCAACCCTCGGTTTTCGTAAACCCCGTTTTATACCAATCTGAATAAAGGTCTGAGCATATTTAAGCCTGCGTTTCAGAGGCTACACAGTCCCCTCCCACAACTCACCATTGGTATTCTCCTGACATCCGCCTGGATGACGACGAAAAAAAACACCGAACTGGCTAGTTCGGTGTTCATGTTTGGCTTGGTGCCTGGCGCTTTATCCACTCGTTGCAAACCAACAGACAAAAAAAGGCACTTTCAGTCAGTCCGTCATTTTCTCTCGCGTGGTTCTATCAACACTATTAAGGTGACGGAGAATAGCCTGCTCTGCTGCATCTTCGTCCCCCTTGGCCAACGCATCAACAATCAATACATGCTCCTGATAACTACGGGAGATAGCTCCAGACTCCAACATGACACTGCGGCGAATATTCAGCCCGTAGGAATACAGCTCTTCCGAATACTTGAGCAACAGCTCATTGCCGGCATATTCGGCAATGAGCTTATGGAAGTTCTTATCCGACAGCTGGAAGTGCACCGGATTGTCGAACATCTCCGCCTGGGCATCCAGCATCTTGTGCAGCTGTTCAAGCCCCGCTTCATCGATGCGCTTCGCCGCCTTGCGAGCAATGCCTGCTTCAATCAGGCTGCGGCTTTCGAATACGGTATCGACATTGTATTGGTTGACACCAAGAGAATTCATTTGAGCATAACTATCATGGAAACGCGCCAACTGGACTTCACCTGCGTTAATTCTGGTTTTACTACCGTGAGAAACCGATATCAGATCATAAGCAGCCACCAGCCGTAAAGCGCCACGTACAGTTTCTCTACTGACTCCGAATAGCTGCGACAGCTCCCGCTCACTAGGCAAAACATCGTTATCCCTGAGTAGGCCCGTGACGATCATCTCGATGATTTTTTCCGCCAGAATATCTTTCTTGGTCTTGTTTTCCAGAGTCTGCTCAAAGGCAAACACCGTATCTTGTGTCATCTTCATGAGAGCCTCCGCAAGCAACTGGACTGAATACTAGACCACTCAATTTATCATAGCAAGTCATCACCTTGTTGACAGACAGGAACACCAAAACATTTTTAAAAATAAAATATAACAAAATATTAACAACCACCTTGACACCCTTGGTTCGTCCTGACTAAATTAAATGCCAACTGGTACGGTAAACCAACCAGCATACCAGTTAGGATTTATCACCCGATACGAGTAGGACACTCTCCTGCCAAGCTCCGGCTCACAGGAATCACAAGGAACCATGCCATGTTTAAGAAACTGCTTACTGCTTCTGCCCTGACCCTTGCACTAGCCTCGACCCAGGCCCATGCCGACAAGATAGTATTCGCCATCGGCGGCAGCCCGCAGAGCCTGCAGGGACAGACTGCCAAGCTGTTTGCCGACAAGCTGCAACAACGACTCGGCGAAGCCCATCAAGTGGAATATTACGACAGTGCCCAGTTGGGTGACGAACGTCAGCTGGTGCAGAAAATGCGTTTGGGTACCGTGGATCTGGCGGCCATTTCTTCCATCATGTCATCCATTTCCGATGACTTCGCGTTGTTCGACCTGCCCTTCCTGGTACAAGACCGGCAGCACCTGCTCAAGATAGACGAACAGATAGTTATGACCAAACTCGCCTCCTCGGCCGAGGCCCGGGGGCTCAAGGTATTGTCCACCTGGGAAAACGGTTTTCGCCAGATCACCAATAACGACCGACCGATAAATACCCCGGAAGATCTGAAAGGCCTGAAAATCCGCACCCCGCAAAGCGAATGGCGCACCATGATGTTCAGCCAGTGGGGATCCAACCCCACCCCCATGGCCTTTTCAGAAGTTTTTGTCGGGTTACAGACCGGCGTAGTAGACGGCCAGGAAAACCCGCTGACTAATATCGAGGGAGCCAAACTCAACGAGGTACAGAAGTATCTGTCGATGACCGATCACGTCTACTCCCCCATCTGGCTGATGGCCGGCATGGGCGGCTGGAGCAAATTCCCAGAAGAAATACAGAGCGCCATTCACGCAGCCGCCAAGGAAGCTCAACAGTGGTCACTTAGCGAAGGCGAACGAATGGATAAGGATCTTTTGGTCGCATTCCAGGCTGCCGGTATGACCGTCAATCAGGCTGACAAAGCTTCCTTTATCGCCGCCAGCCAGCCGGTCTATGACCATTTTGCCAAGCAGGTTCCCAGTGGTAAACAACTGGTAGAACAAGCCATCGCCCTGGGGAAATAACTCATGCCTCGAACCCTGACCCAAGGTGCCGCCACGGCGGCACCTTATCAAACTCAAGAAACAAGGATGCCGGTCTTGCTCACGTCCTTGAAAACCTGGCTCGAGCGGGGACTCGAGGTGTTCACCATAGGCCTGCTGCTAGCACTGACCACCATAGTGCTGGCGGCGGTGTTTTACCGGGCCTTTGGCAGCTCGCTGATATGGTATGACGAGGTAGCCTCCATCGGGCTGGCATGGCTCAGCTTTTATGGTGCCTGTCTGGCCACACTCAAACGAGCGCATATGGGCTTTCCCGGCTTGATCACCGCAGCCCCCGTGGTTCTGAGAAGCCTGCTGTTTGCTCTATCTGAAATTATAGTAATTGGTTTTTTCGCCATCATGGCCTGGTTTGGTTACCAGGTGCTGGAAGTACTTGCCTGGGATCGCATGGTGTCATTACCTGGTATCACCATGGATATGACCCAGTCGGTGATTCCAATCAGCGCCGCCTTGTTCATTATCTGCGAGCTGATCAGTATGCCCGGCGCCTGGCAGAAAATGCGCAGCGGCATCGACCCCGAACACGAAGCCATCGATGATGCTATTCGTCAGGCCGAGGAAGATCTAAAGGAGAGCAAGTCATGATGCTACTGATCGTCATACTGGCGCTGTTCGCTCTGGTGCTGATCAACGTGCCGATCGCCGTGGCCATTGGTGTAGTAGCGGTGGTTGGTGTCTGGCTCACCATGGGCTGGGATGCCCTAGTTAACGCCCCGCTCACCCTGTTCAACGGCGCCACCAGCTTCCCGCTGATCGCCATCCCGCTGTTTATCTTCGCCGGCGCCCTGATGAACACTTCAGGCCTGTCGAAACGGCTGATCAATCTGGTCACAGCCTTGGTCGGTTTCGTACGCGGCGGCCTGGCCATGGTCAACGTCGGCGTATCCCTGTTTTTCGCCGAAATATCCGGTTCGGCGGTAGCAGATGTGGCCGCAACCGGCTCTATCCTGATTCCCGAGATGAAGAAGCGCAAATACAACAAGAACTTCGCCGCCGCTATTACCTCGTCTTCAGCCTCGCTGGCGATCATCATTCCGCCTTCGATCCCGATGATCCTCTATGGCGCCATCTCCAACACCTCGGTGATCAAGCTGTTCGTGGCCGGTATCATCCCGGGCCTGCTCGGTGCGACCATGCTGGCCGGCTTCTGCTATTACTATGCGGTGAAATACGATCTGCCCCGAGAAGAGGCCTTTTCACTCCGTCGGCTAGGTAAAGCCTTTCGGGAAGCTTTCTGGGCCCTGCTGCTGCCGTTAATTATCCTGGGTGGCATCTTCGGTGGCTTCGTCACCGCCACCGAAGGCGCGGGCATCGCCGTTCTGGCAGCCATCGTCATCGGCGGCTGTGTCTACCGGGAGTTCAACCTGCAACTGCTGTACCGGGCTGTGCTGGATGGTGTAGTGCAAACCGCAGTGGTGATGCTGCTGGTCGCCACTTCCGCCATCCTCGGGCTCTTTCTCACCGAGATGCAGCTACCTCAGCAACTGGCCCGAGAGATACTGGAAATCACCACAGAACCTATGCTGGTGCTGGCCCTGCTCAACGTACTGCTGCTGTTGCTCGGTATGTTTCTGCATGGTGCCGCCGCCATCATACTGGTGGTACCCATCGTCATGCCGCTTATACAGCAGATCGGTATCGATCCCATCCATTTCGGCATCATAGTTACTCTCAACCTGGCCATCGGTCAGCAAACTCCTCCGGTTGCCTCGGTACTGGCTACTTCCTGCTCCATCGCCAAGGCGGACATGTGGGAAGTCACCCGGGTCAACCTGCCAATGATCTTCATGCTCTTCCTTATCCTCATGCTGGTGACCTACGTACCCTTTATCCCCATGGGCCTGGTTGACTACTTCTATCCTCCTGCTGGAGCTGCGTTATGACTGAACTAAAACCCGTGCTGGCCCTGACTCTGGGCGATGCCGCCGGCATCGGCGCCGAACTAATCGCCAAACTGCTGTCCGAGCCAGGTGTCACCGATCAGGCCAAAATAGTACTGGTGGCCGACGAATGGCAATGGCAGCAGGGCCAACACGTGGCCGGCACCGCCCACCAATTACCGATAATTACCCGCTTTACCGAGGTACATGAACATCAGGGCCCTGTGCTACTGCCGGTTCATACTCTGGCACCGGAACAGGCCCGTTATGCCAAGGTGAGCGGTGCCTGCGGTGCTGCCACCCTGGAAATTCTGCGCCAGTGCATGGATGCAACCCAGGCCGGTGAGGTGGATGCCATCTGCTTCGCGCCACTCAACAAGCACGCCATGAAGCTGGGTGGGCTTGAACATGAAGACGAGCTACATTTTTTTGCCGAGTATCTTGGGGCTGAGGGCTACTTTTGCGAGTTCAATACCCTCGGGCATCTGTGGACCTCACGTATTTCCTCGCATGTTCCGCTGAAAGACGCCTATAAGTATCTGACGGTGGACAGGGTCAAGGCCGCCTCCAAGCTGCTCTACCAGACGCTGCAACAGAGCGGATTTGAAGCTCCCAGGGTGGCGGTGGCCGCCTTTAACCCCCATGCGGGCGAAGGCGGCACCTGCGGCAGGGAAGAGATCGAGGTACTCATGCCTGCGGTGGCTCAATGCCAGGCCGAAGGCTACCCGATAACCGGCCCCTATCCGGCCGACACCCTGTTCATCCGCGCTCGGGACGGCGACTTCGATGCAGTGGTGACCATGTATCACGACCAGGGTCAGATCGCCATCAAGCTGCTCGGCTTCTCCCAGGGGGTGACGGTGCAAGGCGGTCTGCCCATTCCCATTACCACTCCGGCTCATGGCACCGCCTTCGACATCGCCGGCCAGGGCAAAGCTAAGGTGGGTCCGACCCGCAACGCCTTCGATATCGCCTGCAGAATGGGGATTGCACAACGAAGACGGACCCTGGCCGCGACTGACTAAGCTCGAATATCAATGAGGCAAGGTGGCCCAGAAATCGGGGCCTCGCGGGCAGACTCTGCCCGCAGCAAGCTGACAACCAATCACAACATATTGTTTTATAAGGAATAACCAATATGAAAATCACCAATGTACGCGCCAGGGTATTTGAATGGAAAGGCCATACCGTACCGCCACAACCCCATTTCTGTTCCAACGCCATGGATCTGCTGTGGGACAAGGGTGACTCCATGGGCACCTTCCGCTTCCACGGCTGGACAGTGGTAGAAGTGGAGACCGATGAAGGTCTGGTCGGCATCGGCAACGTCGCCCTGGCACCGCGCATCGCCAAGGCGATTATCGACCAGTACCTAACTCCACTGGTGCTCGGCCACGACCCCTTCGATTACGAATACCTGTGGCAGCGCATGTACCGTTCCACCCACGCCTGGGGCCGCAAAGGCGTGGCTATGGCCGCCATCTCCGCCATCGACATCGCACTCTGGGATCTGATGGGCAAGGCCACCGGACGGCCAGTGTTCAAACTGCTGGGCGGTCGCACCAAGGAAAAAATTCCCTGCTATGCCTCCAAACTCTATCGCACCGATCTTAATGAGATGCAGGCCGAAGCCCAGCGCTATCTGGATCAGGGGTTTACCTCCATGAAGATGCGCTTCGGTTACGGCCCCAATGACGGCCCCGAAGGTATGCGCAAGAACCTGGACAGCGTGGCAGCAGTACGCGAGGTAATAGGCCCGGACGTAGACCTGATGCTGGAGTGCTATATGGGCTGGAACCTGGAGTATGCCAAACGCATGCTGCCCAAGCTGGAAAAATTCGAGCCGCGCTGGCTGGAAGAACCGGTGCTTGCCGACGACATCGATGGCTACGCCGAGCTGAACCAGCTCACTTCCATTCCCATCTCCGGCGGCGAGCATGAATTTACCAGCCACGGTTTCAAGCAATTACTGGACAAGCGGGCGGTGTCGGTAATCCAGTACGATACCAACCGAGTTGGCGGCATTACCGCGGCCCACAAGATCAACGCCCTGGCTGAGGTGTACGGCGTCCCCGTCATCCCCCACGCCGGCCAGATGCACAACTATCACCTGACCATGTCCACCCTGGCCTCCCCCATGTCCGAATACTTCCCGGTACACGACGTCGAGGTGGGCAACGAACTGTTCTATTACATCTTCGAAGGAGACCCCACCCCAGAAAACGGCTTTATCGATCTCGACGAGCACAAGCCCGGTCTGGGAATCACTATCTCCCAACGCTACCTCGACCAGTTCAACATAGTGGAGTAAAGCCATGCGTTTGATTCAATTTGAGTACCAGGGCCGACTGGCCGTTGGCCTGGTGGAAAACCTCGAGCAGATCCGTCTGCTCGAGGTTGAGGGCGGCACCTATCAACTGGCCCAAGATGCCCTGGCTAATGAACGCTCTGTGGCGGACGAAGCGCTGCTGCGTGCCGGCGATACCCGCCTCGACTACGAGCAGATTGTGCACGAAGGCCGGTTGCGAGTGCCCCTTAGCCATCCTGATCCGGCTCACTGCCTGGTGACCGGTACCGGCCTGACCCACCTGGGCAGCGCCGACACCCGCGCCGCCATGCACGCCAAGTTGGCGGTGGGCGAAGAGCAGCTCACCGACTCGATGAAGATGTTCAAGCTGGGTCTGGAAGGCGGCAAGCCAATTGCTGGAGAGGAGGGAGCTCAGCCCGAGTGGTTCTACAAGGGCGATGGTGACGTCGTTGTGAATCCTGAAGCCCCATTGCCGGTACCCGCCTTCGCCCAGGATGCAGGCGAAGAGCCGGAACTGGTGGGGCTCTACCTCATCGACGACCGAGGCCAGCCCTGGCGCCTGGGCTATGCAGTAGGCAACGAGTTCTCCGATCACGTCACCGAAAAAGCCAATTACCTGTGGCTGGCTCATTCCAAACTGCGCGCCTGCAGCTTTGGCCCAGAACTGCTGCTGGATCCATTACCGACACGGCTCGAAGGGCAAAGCCGAATTCTGCGTGATGGCGAGCTGCTGTGGCACAAGCCCTTTGTCACCGGTGAGGGCAACATGGCCCACAGTTTCGCCAACCTGGAACATCATCACTTCAAGTACGCCCAGTTTCGTCGACCGGGCGATGTGCACGTGCACTTTTTCGGCACCTCAACCCTGAGCTTTGGCGATGGCATCCAGACCCAAGACGGCGATGTGTTCGAGATCCACCTGCCAGCCTTCGGTCGCCCGTTACGCAACTCCCTTGCCTGGCAACAGAAAGAAGCTCATCCCACCGTCAACCACTGGACCTGAAGAGGAAAACATGACATTAAATGCACAACTGCTACTGGGCAGCCGCGCGGCCAGCGGCGAAGCCGCCCCTATTTACGGTATCAACCCGGCCACCAATGAGCGACTCGAACCTGGCTATGCCGGCGCCAGCCCGGCTCAAGTGGCGGAAGCCTGCGCCTTGGCCGACGCCGCCTTCGAGCCCTACCGCCACGGTTCGTTGGCGGCCCGGGCTGCCTTTCTCGACGCCATTGCCGAACAGATACTGTCACTGGGGAATACCTTGATCGAGCGAGCCATGCTGGAAACCGGCCTGCCTCGGGCCCGTCTGGAAGGAGAGCGGGCGCGTACCGTCGGTCAGCTACGCCTGTTCGCCGAGGTCGTTCGTACCGGGGACTGGCAAGGCGTGCGCATCGACCCCGCACAACCGGATCGCTCCCCCTTGCCCCGTGCCGACCTGCGACTGCAATACATTCCCCTGGGACCGGTAGCGGTATTCGGCGCCAGCAACTTCCCGCTGGCCTTTTCCGTAGCCGGTGGCGATACCGCTTCGGCTCTGGCCGCCGGCTGTCCGGTTGTAGTCAAGGCCCATTCTGCCCATCCGGGTACCTCCGAGCTGGTTGGCCGGGCGGTGGCGGCAGCGGCCCGGGAGACTGAGATGCCGGAAGGCGTTTTTTCCCTGACTTACGGTAGCGGCAGCATCGTAGGTCAGGCGCTGGTGGCGGATCCGCGCATCAAGGCGGTGGGCTTTACCGGCTCCCAGGCCGGAGGCCGGGCTCTGCTCGCCGCCGCACAGGCCCGTCCCGAGCCGATCCCGGTCTACGCGGAAATGAGCAGTATCAACCCGATGCTGCTGCTGCCCACTGCGCTGGCCAACCGCACCGAAACGCTGGCCTCAGGCTTCGTCGGCTCGCTCCAGCTTGGTGCCGGACAATTCTGCACCAACCCCGGCCTGATACTGGGGCTGGACAGCCCGAGACTTGATCGCTTCGCCGAATTGGTCACCCAAATACTAACCCAGGCCGAAGCCCAGACCATGCTGACCCCGGGTATTCATAAAGCCTATGAAGAGGGAGTGAACAGCCTGTCCCGGGCCGAGGGAATAAAAAGCCTGGCAACAGGACTGGGCAGTACTGACCCGAACCGCTGTCAACCTCAATTGTTTCGCACCACAGCCTTGCACTTTCTGGCAAACGAGCCATTACAGCAGGAGGTGTTTGGTGCCTGCGCTCTGATCGTGAGTTGCCAGGACGAAGACGAGCTGGTTATGGTGATAACCGCCCTTGAAGGTCAGTTGACCGCCACCGTACACATGGACGAGCCAGACAGCGAATTAGCCCGAAAACTCCTCCCCCTGCTCGAACGTAAAGCAGGCAGAGTGCTATTCAACGGCTTCCCTACCGGGGTCGAGGTTTGCCATGCCATGGTACACGGCGGACCCTGGCCGGCTACCTCAGACAGCCGCACTACCTCGGTCGGCTCGGCGGCCATACAGCGTTTCCTCCGTCCGGTCTGCTACCAGGATTGCCCACCGGAACTGCTGCCCGAAGCACTGCAGGTCGGGCGTTACTGAACTACAGAAAGCACCAAGGCCCACATCGTGGGCCTTGGTTCATTTAGGCTGAGTTAACGCAGAAGATCAGACTTCAATTTCCAGACTGTCCACTCGTTGCAAACCTCGGGGCAACAGCGCACCGCGGCGGCCGCGTTCACCCTGATAGTGAGCCAGATCGGTAGGCTTGAGGGTGAGCTTGCGCTTGCCGGCATGCAAGGTCACGCTGGCCCCTGCTGGCACCACCACGAGTTGCTTGATGAAGTCTTCGCGCGCTTGCACCTTGGCACCGGTAATGCCGATGATCTTGTTGCCCTTGCCCTTGCCGAGCAGTGGCAAGTCTTGCAGTGGGAACAACAGCATACGGCCTTCATTGGTCACCGCTAAACACTGACTGCTGGCAAGCTGGTCAATGGCCACTGGCTGCAGCACCAAGCCGCCCTTAGGCACGGTCAGCAGCGCCTTGCCGTTTTTATTGCGGCTCACCATGTCAGCAAAACGACACACGAAACCATAACCCGCATCCGACGCTAATAAGAACAAGCGCTCGTCTTCACCCATCAGCACGAAGTTCGGCTGCTCGCCAGGGCTTAAGCTGCAACGACCCGACAGCGGTTCGCCTTGGCCACGAGCCGAAGGCAAGCCATGAGCTTCTTGGCCGTAGGCGCGCCCAATGCTAGATAGGAACACCGCCATCTGATTACTACGGCCATTAGCCGCCGATAAGAAGCTGTCGCCAGCACGATAGCTTAAGCTCGCACCATCCACATCGTGTCCGCGAGCCGAGCGGATCCAGCCTTTTTCTGATAACACGATCGTGACCGACTCGCTGGGGATCAACTCTTTTTCACTTAAGGCTTTGGCTTCGCTGCGCTCAACTAACGGCGAACGCCTGTCGTCACCGAACTTTTCGGCGTCGGCTTGGATCTCTTTTCTGATCAAAGTACTTAAGCGACGCTCAGATCCCAGCAAGGCGGCTAGCTTATCGCGCTCGGCGGCTAATTCATCTTGCTCACCGCGGATCTTCACTTCTTCTAACTTGGCTAAATGACGTAATTTAAGATCTAAGATGGCTTCCGCTTGAATGCTCGATAAGCCAAAGCGATCCATCAATACCGGCTTAGGTTCATCTTCGCCGCGAATGATCTCGATCACTTCATCGATGCTTAAAAACGCCACCAACAAACCTTCCAAAATATGCAGTCGCGCTTCTACTCGATCGAGTCGATATTGCAGGCGATTACGCACGGTTTGGCGACGGAACACCAGCCATTCGTCGAGGATCATCTCCAGGGTTTTAACTTGCGGCTTATTATTTAAGCCCAGCATATTCAGATTAACCCGATAGCTTTTCTCAAGATCGGTGCTGGCAAACAAGTGCTGCATCAGCTGTTCAACGTCCACGCGATTAGAACGCGGGATGATCACCAAACGAGTGGGGTTTTCATGATCCGCTTCATCGCGCAAGTCCGCCACCATCGGCAGCTTCTTGGCCTGCATTTGTGCGGCGATTTGCTCTAAAATCTTGCCGCTACTGGCCTGATGAGGAAGAGCGGTGACGACGATATCACCGTGCTCCATCTCATAGACGGCGCGCATCTTGATGCTGCCACGACCGGTTTCGTAGATCTTTTGAATATCGGCGCGCGGGGTAATAATTTCCGCATCGGTCGGATAATCCGGGCCTTGCACAAACTGCATCAGCTCGGCCACGTTGGCCTTGGGGTTATCCAATAAATGCACACAGGCGGCGGCCAGCTCGCGAATATTATGGGGCGGAATATCCGTGGCCATGCCCACGGCGATGCCGGTAATGCCGTTCATCAAGATGTGCGGCAAACGGGCGGGTAGCACCCGCGGCTCGTCCATGGTGCCATCGAAGTTAGGGATCCATTCAACCGTGCCTTGGCCTAATTCCGAGAGCAATAATTCGGCGTAGCGCGACAGGCGCGCTTCCGTATAACGCATGGCGGCGAAGGATTTAGGGTCATCCGGTGCGCCCCAGTTACCTTGGCCATCTACCAATGGATAGCGATAAGAGAACGGCTGCGCCATCAATACCATGGCTTCATAACAGGCCGAGTCGCCGTGGGGGTGATACTTACCCAGCACGTCACCCACGGTACGGGCGGATTTTTTATGTTTAGAGCTGGCAGATAAGCCTAACTCGCTCATGGCATAAATAATGCGCCGCTGTACTGGTTTCAGGCCATCGCCAATGTGCGGCAAGGCTCGGTCCATGATCACGTACATGGAATAGTTAAGGTACGCCTGCTCGGTAAAGGTGTGCATGGGCAGGCGTTCGACGCCTTCCATCGTAAAGTCGTTAGTACTCATTTAATCTCTTTCCTCAGACCAGCGGATCGACCAAGTTACCCTTGGTTTCTAGCCATTCGCGACGATCACTAGAGCGTTTCTTAGCCAGCAGCATATCCATTAAGGTTTCGGTGGCTTCCATATCGTCTACCGTCAGCTGTACTAAGCGACGAGTATTGGGATCCAGCGTGGTTTCGCGCAGCTGTTTGGGGTTCATTTCACCCAGACCTTTAAAGCGCGTGACCTGTATCTTGCCCCGCTTCTTTTCCGCTTTAATGCGCGCCAACACAGCGTCACGCTCGCTTTCATCCAGTGCGTAATGCACTTCTTTACCGATATCAATGCGGTATAAAGGCGGCATAGCCACATACACATGACCTTGTTCGACGAGGTGGCGGAAATGACGCACAAATAAGGCACACAACAAGGTGGCGATATGCAAACCATCCGAGTCCGCATCCGCCAAGATACAGATCTTGCCGTAACGCAGCTCGGTTAAGTCTTCCGAGTTAGGATCCAAGCCGATGGCCACCGAGATATCGTGCACTTCTTGAGAAGCTAACACTTGGCCGGAGTCCACTTCCCAGGTGTTTAAGATCTTACCGCGCAGCGGCATGATCGCCTGAAACTCGCGGTCTCGCGCTTGTTTGGCACTGCCGCCCGCCGAGTCACCTTCTACTAAGAACAATTCGCCGCGCATCGGATCCGAACAGGCACAGTCGGTTAGCTTGCCGGGCAAAGCCGGCCCTTGGGTGACTTTTTTACGCACTACTTTTTTGGCTTGGCGCAAACGGCGTTGAGCGCTGTTGATACAGAGCTCGGCAATCTGTTCGGCCAATTCGGTGTGCTGGTTTAACCACAAACTAAAAGCGTCTTTCACCACACCGGACACGAAAGCCGAGCTTTGGCGAGACGACAGTCGCTCTTTGGTTTGGCCGGCAAACTGCGGATCTTGCATCTTTATCGACAAAATATAGGAGCAGCGCTCCCAAATGTCGTCTGGCGTTAATTTCACGCCGCGCGGCAGTAAGTTTCTAAACTCACAAAACTCACGCATCGCGTCCAGCAAGCCTTGGCGAAGGCCGTTAACGTGAGTACCACCTTGAGTGGTCGGGATCAGGTTTACGTAACTTTCACCTATGCCCTCGCCGCCTTCGGGCAGCCAAGTGAGCGCCCATTCTGCCGCCGCTAATTCGGTACTAAAGTTACCGACAAAGGGCTCTTCTGGCAGGCAGGTATAGTCTTTCACGGACTCTACAAGATAGTCTTGCAGACCGTCTTCGTAATACCACTCTAGGCTTTCATCGTTAACTTTATCTTCAAAACGCAGCGTCAGACCTGGGCTCAATACCGCCTTGGCTTTTAATAAATGCTTGAGCCGCGATACCGAGAATCGGGGTGAATCAAAGTAACTGACATCCGGCCAAAAGCGGATGCGGGTGCCGGTATTGCGCTGGCCGCAGGTGCCGGTGACGGCTAACTCGCTGACCTTAGTGCCATGCTCAAAGGCCATTTCATACACTTCACCGGCGCGGCGTATGGTCACATCCAAGCGCGTACTCAAGGCACTCACCACGGAAATACCCACGCCGTGTAAGCCGCCGGAGAATTGATAATTTTTATTAGAAAACTTACCGCCCGCATGCAGCTTGGTAAAAATAAGCTCCACGCCCGAGATACCTTCTTCCGGATGAATATCCACCGGCATGCCACGACCGTTGTCGATGACTTCCAGCGATTGATCCGCGTGCAGTATCACTTCTATCTTATTGGCGTGGCCGGCGAGGGCTTCATCAACACTGTTGTCGATGACCTCTTGGCCGAGGTGATTGGGCCTCGTAGTATCGGTATACATGCCGGGACGACGACGCACCGGCTCTAGGCCATTGAGCACCTCAATGGCATCAGCGGTATATTGACTCGATGACATGTTGACCCTAAATAATCAGAATTCGTGGGCGCCATCTTACTACTTAGGCCTAGGGGCTGTCAGCTTTAAGAGCGGTGATGCATAAGGGATGAAGCGGGATTAACAATGTTGAATGCTTAATTTTTAATGTTGAATGACACTAAAAACGTAAGGGATGAGGGCCTAATCCTTAATCTGCAGATTCGGTGTTTTGCGCTTCACGCCTCACCATTCACCCCTCACGGCGTTTAGCTTACAACTCCAAAAAGCGGATAATTTGGGCGCAATAGTGATTAAAGCCGATAAAGGAATGGTCACCGCCTTTTTGAATGCATACGCGGGCGAAGCGGTAGTACTCCAGCGCTTCTCGATAATCTAGCACTTCATCGCCCTGTTGTTGCAGCAGCCATATTCGCGCCATACAGCTAGGCTCATTTACGCGTAACTCACTGAGCTCCTGCATATGTTGCGCGGTCAGTAAATAACGCTCATCCGTATAAGGGTTAAGCTGCTCGCCTAAGTAATCTTGCAGCAAGACTTGCGGATTAACCGCGGGATTAATCACCACCGCGCGCACCCCACACACTTCTGCCACTCGGGTCGCCAAAAAACCGCCCAGTGAGCTGCCAGCCACACCAAAGTGGCCGTTATTTCTAACTGCAAGCGCCTCACAAATCTCGGAAATTTGCGCCCATGCGGCGGCTGGCGTGGTGGCCAATTGTGGGCAAATGAAGTTGATATCAGGCCGCTTTTGCAGCAAGTATTCCTGCATCTCGCGGGCTTTCATGGATTGGGGCGAGGAATTAAAACCATGCAAATAAAGGAGTGTCGACATCTTAATATCCGGTGGCACTAAAATCAGGCGCAAAAGCATGATGGGGAAGGCGCCACACTTGGGTGCTTAAACGACCATCGGGATACAAAGATAATGCGCGCCAGCCCGGTGCCATGCTGTCAAGCGCAAAATTATCGGATAAGGGTTTGAATTGAATGCAGGTCGCAGGGCTGGCCAGATAGCGAATGCCCTGCTCGTATTGATCAAAGCCTTGATGCACATGGCCACACATCACCACTTTTGAAGCCTGATGCTGGCTCAAGATGGCTTTCATGGCCGCGCTGTTGCGCAAATTATGTTGGTCCAACCAAGCACAGCCCACGGGGATTGCCTGATGATGCACCGCCAGCAATAAGTGGTGCTCAGGGTAGTGAGTGATGGCTTGTTCAAGCAAGATTAACTGCGCCGCTGAGAGCTCGCCAAAGGTTTCATGATCCAGGTGGGTATCTAGCAATAAAATCTGCCACTGGCCGCACAATAAATGCTTGGCATTGCTGATGCCCGCGGCATCCAGCTCGGCTTGCATCAAATGACCATCGTCGTGATTGCCAGGCAACCAGAATATGGGTGGTGCCAACTCGCCCATCAGTTCGCTAAAGTGACGATAAGACTCAGGCGTTTGATCTTGGGATAAATCGCCGGTCGCTAAAATAAAGTCCTGCGGCGTGGCATCCAGTTCACGGGCATTCTCTAAAATAGCATCCACCACGGCGCGCGCACTGTACCAAGGCGCGATACCCAAAAAGTCGGCATTTTTATCGGCAAACAGATGCGTATCCGTGATCTGCAGCAGATCCACCACGCCGTCTGCGCGGTGTGGTGTGAGCGTTAAGGTCTGTAACTGAGCATCGGTGGTCTGCAGCAAGTCCACCACGCCGTCGGCATGGTGTGGTGTTAGGGTTGGCGTCTGTAACTGAATAGGCGTCTGATTCAAATTTGTTTAACCGTGCTAAATCCATGTTGTAGGCAACATTTCAGCCATTCGGCTAAAAATAGGTTTACCTGCTCTTTTTCATTGCGCTGATGCATCTTGTCATTTGGGTAATAGTAACTCGAACGCAGGGTTAATATCTGTTGACTAGCACACACTTCGGCCATTCTTACGTCGTGATAGATGCGAACTGTGACCTTCATGCGCATAAAAAACGGTAAATGGGGGCTACATTGCTCAATCGACACATGCCACGTGTAAGGCGCCACTTCTAAAACCTTGAGCACAAAGAGTACCTGTTCGCTGATGCCCACCGATACACAGTCGCCCACTTTGGCGTCGTGGGGCAGTAACTTCATCAGCGCCATGTAGTTAACATCACAGGTACGCTGCAATGTTTTTAAGTTCGGTACATACCGACGCGGAACCACAGGGGTATTCAAATCATTGCTCCTTGCCATCCTTTACTGATGACGTTGTCTTGCACGCCGACTGCTACCACTGGCAGGTTGACCAGCCACACCGACGTTACTATTACACCTGTTTTTATGACTCACGCCAAGTTAGTCACTCGAGTCTGCAGTCCTGCCTCTGTTCTAACGGCTAAGAATAGCGGCTCTCGCTCGCGACGAGATTAGCGACACTTCAATTTACTGCACACACACAAACCTGCTGAGTAACGATTGGCTATTAACCTTATTATTTTGCTGTGCAAAATCGGCGGGCGTGGTTTCTTGACTCTAATCTCTGCCCTTACCATTAAAATCACTTTCAGATTTAATCCTTATTTTTCCGTGTTCTTCCGTGTATTCCGTGGCAAAAATGGCCTTAGGTTTAGTTTTGGAGCTCGTCCCCTTCACTCTTCACTACTATTTAATCACTCCCGCGCGCCTTAGCGCCAGCCACTGCAAGGCAATAATGGTGCTGGCATTGTCTAGCTTACCCTCCGCCAACCATTGCATAGCCTGCATTCTGGGCACGCGATGCACGCGTATATCTTCACTTTCATCACTTAAACCACCGTGCTTGGGCGCTAAACTGGCATCTACTTCGCCTAAAAATAAGCTAATGCGCTCACTGCACCCACCTGGGCTTGGGTAGTAACTGCTGATCGGGGTAAGCGAGGTGAAAGTTAAGCCTGCTTCTTCTTGGGCTTCGCGGTGTACCACAGCTTCGGCCGTCTCACCTTCATCTATAATGCCCGCCACCACTTCGAGTAACCAAGGATTGCCTTCACCATAGACGGCGCCAACGCGAAATTGTTCCACTAAGATAATTTCATCCCGTATTGGGTCATAAGGCAACACCGCCGCTGCGTGGCCGCGCACGAATAGCTCGCGGGTGATCTCTTTACTCCAACCGCCGGCAAATAACTTATGCTGTAACGTTAAGCGCAGTAATCGAAAAAAGCCTCGGTAGCCGACGTCTTCCGCCAATAATTTTACATCTAGGTGCCCAAACTGGGTAGGCCCGTTCGTACTCATAGCGACTCCTTTCTTGACATTTAAGCGGTATATTTTAGACTACCGCTCAAAATGAATGAACGTTCATTCACAATTGATTTAACACCTTAGGATAGCCAGTTAGATAGTGAATTGGATATTAGCTAATAAGCTGCCTAAACCAAGAATAGTGATGTTACCCTTATACTTAACCAACAAAAACACTCAGTCTGCCCCGCTCGGCTTCATGGCTCACCTGTTACATAAGGCAAAAATAATGAAAAAAACGCTCTTGTCGGCCCTAATATTGCTTTGCGCTGCAGGCCCAACTCAGGCTGAAGACTTACTCGATGTCTACCAGCAAGCCACGCAAAATGATCCTGATGTAAGGGAAGCTAAAGCCGTGCGCGATGCAGCGTTTGAGAAAATTAATGAGTCCCGCGCCCCCTTATTGCCGCAGGTAAATTTAGGCGCCGATGCTAACTATATGACAAATAGCGCCATGAGTGATGTGGGCACGCTAGGCGCTAATTTAGGCTTGAGTCAGGCACTGTATCGTAAATCAGCGTGGGTAAATTTAGACATCACCGAAAAGTTGGCCACTCAGGCAGATGTTAATTACAAACAAATTCAACAAGACCTCATTTTACGCGCCAGCCAAGCCTACTTTGATGTGCTAAGTGCCGAAGATTCGCTGAGCTTCGTACAAGCCAATAAAGAAGCAGTTAGCCGCCAGCTTGAACAAACGAGGCAACGCTTTGAAGTGGGTTTAAGCGCCATGACGGACGTACATGAAGCCCAAGCACAGTATGATCAAGCGCTGGCCGAAGAGATCAGCGCCGAAAACTCGGTTAACAACACCAAAGAAGTACTGCGTGAGCTGACCAATATGGGTTATGCACAGCTCGAAAAGCTAAATACCGAATTGTTTAGCCCAGAAAAATCCGTTATTAATGCAGACGCTTGGTTAGAGATAGCGCTTGAGCAAAACTTAGAACTGCACAAGCAGCGTATCGGTAAAGACATTGCTAACGAACAAATTGGGTTAGCTCAAGCAGGATATGCTCCTACGCTGGATCTAAATGCGGGTATTGGCAGCCAATACAATGATTACGCCGATGAATCAGCATCAGCGAGAAGTGGCAGCAACAACCAAGCCGCACTGGGATTATCTTTTAACTTGCCTATCTACAGCGGTGGCGCCACCACCTCACAGGTGAAACAAGCCCAGTTCAACTATGTGGCCGCCAGCGAGCAATTGGAACGTAGCTTTCGCGCAGTGAAAAGCCGCGTGTACTCTTCCTATAACGACGTAGGTGCCGCTGCAGGCTCGGTGCGCGCCTTTGAACAGTTTGTGATTTCCGCTCAAAGTTCGCTGGATGCCACCGAAGCCGGTTACGAAGTGGGTACCCGCACCATAGTTGATGTGTTGATCTCTACGCGCCAGCTCTATAACGCCAAGCAAAACCTAGCTGCAGCCCGCTACGCCTATATTATCAGCCAGTTACAGCTAAAACAGGCAGCCGGCAACTTAACTGAGCAAGACTTAGTAGAAATCAATAACGGCTTGATTAGAAAGTAATGTGTGAAATGTGAGGGGTAAAGGGTGAAGCGAACAAGCTAACCCTGAATCTGCCAGCTCTGTGTATTACACCTCACCCTTTACCATTTACTCTTCACGCCAAAAAGCATCGAACCTGCAGGTTCGGTGCTTTTTTTGTGCCATTTACTGATGAAAATCAGGATCTCGCCCTTATGCCGTCTTCCTGATGACAATCAGGAGCTGGTTGTTGGCCTTTTTATTTTGGTCACTCATGTTAGGCGTAAAGCGTGTCAAAGCGATTCGCTTTGTGCTCCATATAAAAAAGGCATCCAGAGCAAATTCTGGATGCCTTTTTTTTATTTTTAGTTTACGGCTTTGCTTCACGCGCTCTTTAAGCGGGTGCCGTGCCTGCTCCGGCGCGGCGCATCAGCCAGCCGGCACACAGGCCAAGTAGCAAGATACGCAACACATGATGGAAAATAACCCAAGATGGATCTAAACCGGTTACCAGTGCTAGATAAATCATGGCTTCTACCGCCCCTGGCGCATAGGCCAACCACACCTGAAATACCGGCAGTCCTAACCAAGTGCCCACCACAAAAGCCCACAACAAAGAGATCACAGAGCTGGAGACGCTGATCAATAATCCGACCAGCAACAGCTGCAGCATATCTTTGGCAGGCAACGGCTTTAACCTGCTACCGACCAAAGCACCCAGCAGTATCATGCTCACCGGAATAAGCCCGTTGACCGGCACCGCAGGCGTGCCCAGCCAGGCTCCATACGTAGCTGATACGGCCACGCCAGTCAGAATATAACTGGCGGGGATCTTTAACCAAGCGCCACCCCTGCCCAGTAGCCAAGCGGCGAATACTAAGCCCAGTGTCTGAGTCAGGCTCAGCTCTTGGCTGGTGGGAATACCCAAGGTGGGCACCCATTCCAGCAGCATAATGACGCTCACCAAAGCCACCAAGGCAATCACCCGCACCGTTTGCGACAGGATCACCCGTATTGGGTTATCGAGCTGGGTGGCCAACGCCGCCATAATAGACAGCGCACCCGGTGAGGCGCCCATCACCGCTTCTTGAGATGACCACCCCAGCCGCCGCAACATATATTGCCCCAGCGGAATTTGGGTAGCCAAACACAACAGCAAGCCCGCCACGCTAAACAGCAATGAGCTGGGAGCCGGAAAATCAAACTCCAGACGTAAGCCGACCGCCACGCCTAAACAGGCCTGAATAGGCGCCAACAAGGTCTTAGGCAAACGTACATCTAACCCGGCCATGGCAGCAAGGGCCACGATTAACATGGCCCCCAGCAGCCAGTCGGATGGAAAGCCGGCCCGATGGGCCAGCCAACCACCCGCCGCACCCAAAGCACAGGTGCGCAGCCAAATCATCATGCCTGCGGCGCCTCACTTTGCAGCAAAGCCGCGCGGCGGCGCTTGCGCCACGCCATCATTAACGGCATCACCAATACCAGCACACTAAAGGCCCACAGGCTGATAGTTACACCGTTATGAAACAAGATGCTCCAGTCACCGGCACTCATCGACAAGGCACGGCGTAGGTTATCTTCTAGCACCGAACCCAACACCAGACCCAGAATGACCGGCGCCAGTGAGAAGTCCAGTTTGCGCAAGATAAAGCCAAACACACCCAGCAGAATCATAAAGAACAGATCGAAGCTGGCCCCATGAATCGAGTAGATACCGACGAAAGTCAGCATCACGATAACGGGTACCAAGTAGGCTTGGCGCACGCTCAGCATGCGCACGAAGATACCGACCAACGGTAAGTTCAACACCAACAAGGCAATATTGCCGATAAACATGGAAGCAATCAGACCCCAAGCAATATCGGGCTGTTGACTGAACAACAAGGGCCCTGGCGTCACATCAAACAACAAGAGCGCGCCCAGTAAAATAGCCGTGGTGCCAGAGCCTGGAATACCCAGCGTTAACATAGGCACCATAGAGCCCACTGCCGCCGCGTTATTGGCCGCTTCCGGTGCGGCTAAGCCGCGAATATCACCTTCGCCAAATTCATTGTCTTCACCGGCGAGCCGTTTCTCGGTACCGTAAGCCACGGCACTGGCCACAGACGCACCGGTGCCGGGTAGCACGCCAATCACAAAACCAACCACAGTGGAGCGCAGTACGACCCAACGTACCGCCACCAAATCGGCGACCTTGACGAACGACTTACTCACCTTGTCGACTTTGCCGTTACCACCGTAATGGTGCTCAACCAGCAGTAAGATTTCGCTGATGGCAAACATGCCGATTACCACCACCAAAAAGTCCACACCATCAAACAAGTTGGTGAGACCAAAGCTAAAACGTAATACCCCGGTACCCGAGTCTACGCCCACCGTAGCCAACGCTAGGCCGATGATGGTACCAATCACAGTTTTTACCGGCCGAGAGCCCACCATGGAGGCCAAGCAGCACAGCGCAAACACCATTAAGGCCACAAACTCAGCCGGGCCAAAGGTGACCGCCAAACGCGTTAGTATCGGGGCAAGAATGATCAGTAACAGCAAAGCACCCATGGAGCCTGCAAATGACGACACCGCCGATAAGGCCAAGGCGCGACCGCCCTCGCCTCGCTTGGCCATAGGGTGACCATCGAGTGTGGTCATAATGGCCCCCGCATCACCGGGCACGTTCAGCAAAATACTGGAAATTCGACCACCGTATTCGGCGCCATAATAGACACCCGCCAGTAAAATAATGGCAGAAGCAGGCTCAAGGCCAAAGGAATAGGCTAACGGCAATAAAATAGCGATGCCATTAATCGGCCCTATACCGGGCAGTGCTCCCATCAGGGTGCCGAAAAAACAGCCAGCCAGTACCAGTGCCAAATTCATTGGCGTTAAGGCAACCGCAAACCCCGTGGCCAGATCCGATAAGATATCCATACCCTTAACCTCCAAATAGGGTGCCGGTAGGCACGTTTAGCTCCAGCACGATACTGAGCAATACATAGCCCACCGCACCCAGCGCCACTGAATACAACAGGGCATTACGTAGCCCTAAGCCAAACAGGCGCGCAAACACGGTACTCACCAAGCAAGTAGCCAACATAAAGCCCAGTATTTCAAAGCTCCAGGCATAGAGCAGTAAACCCAGTACCACCATCACGTGGCGCCCGAAGAGACTACGCTCATACACCCCCTTAAAGCGGTCTGGCCTAACCACTAGCCAAGCCGAGCAGCAAAATAGCAATACCGCCAAGATCAGCGGAATCGCCTTGGGCCCAACGGGTTCGTACTGAAAAGGCACTTCAAGTTGCCAAGCGGCGACCCCTAGGGCCACCGCTGCCAACATCAAGACCAGAGAAAAAAGACGATCAGCCATGATGTTACCTCTTATTTGAGCAGACCCATTTCACGAGATAGCTCCTGAAACTTCTCAACTTCTGTTTTGATATAGGCTTCAAACTTATCGCCAGACATGGACAAGGGGAACAAGCCTTGCTTGTTACGCACCTCGGTAAAGGCCTCGGTCTGATACAGTGCATCAAACTGATTAACCCAGTATTGGTACGCTTCATCGGACGCTTCTGGCGCCATATAGAAGCCACGCATTATCGGCCATTCAATATCAAAGCCCTGCTCTGTTGCAGTCGGGATCTCGGCATAGTCACCGTCCAGGCGCTCCGGTGATAACACCGCCAACACCCGTACTATTCCTGCATCCAGCTGCCCCTTGACTTCGGACATGTCACCAGGAAATACCTGAATGTGATTACCCAGCACGGCCGCCATGGCATCACCACCGCCTTCGTAGGCTACATAACGCATGGTGCGGGGATCCAGTCCCAACTGACGATAGAAGAACGCCGCCTTCATCCAGTCCTGACTACCTACAGTGCCGCCTGCGCCAAATACCTGCTTGCCCGGATTGGCCTGGATATCGGCAGCCAGCTCGGCTAAATTATTCCAGGGCGCATCGGCCTTGACGATAAGAGCGCCGTAGTCGGTACCAATGGCGCCTATCCAGCGTGCGTCGTCTACGTCCAGATCCTTGCCAAACTTGCTGAGGGCCAGATTAAGAGAAGATCCCGAGCTGAACGCCACCACCGCATTGTCATCGGTGCGCCGATTACTGTTCATGTGGGTATAGGCTACCGCTCCTACACCACCGGGCATAAAGGTCACGCGCATGGGTTGGTCCAGCAGGCCGGACTTGTCCAGGCTGGAGGTTAAAATACGACAGGTTAAGTCAAAACCGCCGCCCGGCTTGGCCGGTGCGATACATTCCGGTTTTTTGGGAGTAAAATCGGCATGGGCAGCGCCGGTGCCCATCACGAGTAAGCCGGCACCCAGCAAAGCATGAACCAGAGGGGTTAATTTCATCTCGTTATCTCCTTGAGGTAATTCCATCTATTACTTGTTTCATCTAGAAACAAGTTCTTAACATCTGACATACTAGCTTTCTAAGCTGTCACCAAGCTGTCATGACCCAACAGAGGATAAAATCGTGCGTATTCTTGTGATAGAGGACACCAGAGTACTGGGTGAAGCCATCGCCGACCGATTACAGAAGCTGGGCCATGGCACTGACTTGATTGGCAATGGCCGCCAGGCCGCCGACTGGCTACGCAATCAGTCTGTCGATTTAATTATTCTGGATCTCAACTTACCCGGTCTCAGCGGCGAAGGGGTGTTGGCAGAGCTGCGCCAGCGCAAAACCGGCACCCCGGTATTGATCCTGACCGCACGGGATCAAATTGATGACCGCATCAAGTTGCTGGATCTGGGCGCGGACGATTATCTCACTAAGCCGTTCGATTTTGGCGAGCTGGAAGCCCGAGTGCGCGCCCTGCTGCGGCGCCAGCAAGGCTATGCCTCTAACATCAGTGAGCACGGTAACTTAATCTTTAACCGTGACGCGAAAACCGTCACCATAGATCAATTACCCTGTGCGCTGGTTAATCGGGAGTTCAGGTTGTTGGAGATTTTCTTGGGTGGGTTAGAGCGGGTGATGAGCAAGGAGGAGCTGACTGAAAAGCTGTTTAACGCCGATGAAACCCCCTCGGCCAACACCATAGAGCTGTATGTGGCAAGATTGCGTAAAAAACTGGTGGGTAGTTCACTGCAGATACAGACGCTGCGCGGTTTGGGCTATGTAGCACGGGTCATCGATTCGTGAGCGCTGTGGTTAACCATCACCCACATCTGCGTCGGCGGCTGCTATTACTGAGCGCTGTGGTCCTCATCGGCTTGAGCCTGCTGGCCATGGGACTGATGGTGTCTTACAGCAAAAAAACCGCCGATCGTAGCTACGACCTCATGCTCAACAGCGCCATACTGCAACTGGCCAATGCAGTTCGCCACGATGAACAAGGCTTTGTGGTCGATATGCCCGTCTCCGCGTTTGCCACTCTGGCCCAAGCACCTCAGGATCGCGTTTTTTATCGGATCAGTGTTAACGGCAGCTTCTTGACCGGCTATCACTCATTACCCACTGCACCCGCCCGCACACATTCGCAACAACAACTGACCCAGCAACAGCCGGACTTCTTTGATGCTCACTTCTCCGGTGAGCCGGTGCGGGTGGCCCGCTTGACTCGGCTGAATACTGAGCGCCAGCCCTTTGATGAAATTCAAATCGAACTGGCACAAACCCGCCTCGCTCGTGAGCAGCTCAAGGATGAAATTTTGTATCCAGCACTGGAGCTTATTCTGGGGTTGTTATTCAGCGCCCTATTGCTGCTGTGGCTGGGAATTTATTATGCCCTGCGCCCTTTTACCCTGATTGCTCGTGCTCTGGCACGGCGACGCCCGCGGGATCTCACGCCACTGTTATTGCCGGTTCCCAAAGAAACACTGCCGCTGCTGCACACCATCAATCACTTTATTGCCCGCCAGCAGCAGATGCTGGAACGTATGGAGTCCACCACTTCGGTGGCCGCCCATCAGCTACGTACGCCGCTAGCCAGCCTGCGCGCCTTAAGCGAAAACGCGCGCGATGAAGTTGAACCTGCAAAAAGACAACGACTATTAGCCGGATTAATAGAACAATGCGATTTGCTGTCACTCACGGTGAATCATCTGTTGAATCAGGCCATGCTAGACCATCGTTTTCACAGTCAAGAGTTACTGCCGCTAGAGCTAAATGCCATCGCTAAAAAGGTCTGCCTAGCTCTGGCGGTACCGGCCCTGCAACGGCAAGTCGAACTCTCTTTCGAGCCGGCAACCTCGCCCCTGTGGATCCAAGGGGATGAGATAGCGATCACCCAGATGCTAAATAACCTTATCGATAATGCCGTGGCCCATGCGCCCGCCCACACTCGGGTAGAGATTGTGCTACGTACCTCGCCGGCACCGGCCATCCTCATTCGCGACTTAGGCTCCGGCATTCCCCCTGAGGAGCGAGAAAAGGTATTCGCCCGCTTCTATCGGGGCAGTCAGCATCGCTATCTGGGCTCGGGGCTCGGCATGGCCATCGCACGGGACGTCGCCGAGCATCACGGCGCAGGCATTCATCTGCATGACAATGAGCCGAGTGGGCTGGAAGTCGAGATCCGTTTTAACACTTACAGGAGCACCCCATGAATCGGCTTCGTTTAGCCTTGCTGTGGCTATCGTTATTGTTAGCCGCCCCCACACAAGCGGCAGAGGAGTTTTTACAACCCGCCGCTTCCCCTATGCAACAGCAACTGGTTATTTACAGCGCCACCGACTATCGCTATCTACAACCACTGCTACAGCACTTTCAGCAGCAGCATCCCCAACTGGGCATCCGTTTTGTGGATATCGACTCACAAGAGTTATACGAGCGCTTTCTACAGGAATCTCCGCACTCACCGGCGGACTTGCTGCTCAGCTCGGCCATGGATTTACAGCTTAAGCTGGTCAACGATGGCCATGCTCGCCCCTATCGCTCGATCCGAACCTTGTCTCTGCCCAGCCAAGTACACTGGCGGCACGAGCTGTTTGCTTTTACCTTCGAGCCGATACTGACCGTGTTCAACCGAGAGCGGCTTGGCCCTCATCCACAGCCTCACAGCCGCCAGCAACTGCTGGCCCTGTTACGACAAGACCCTGACCGGTTTGCCAATCAGATTATCACCTACGATGTTGCGACCAGCGGCGTGGGCTATCTGCTGGCCAGTCAAGATAGCCAGCAAGGGCTGATGTATGGTCGGCTGTTAGAAGCTTTCGGTGGCCTCAAGCTGCAACTCGATGACAGCAGTAATGATATGCTGGACCGCATCGCTAGGGGGGAAGCCGCCATCGGCTATAATCTACTGGGCTCTTATGTGGCATCGGCGTTGCCGCGTTACCCCCAGTTAGTGGCAATGGCGCCCAACGACTATACCTTGATGCTAATGCGACTGGCGCTGATCCCCAAAACCGCGCCTCACCCTACCCTTGCCGGTGAGCTCATCGACTTGATGCTGTCGGCTCAAGGTCAAGCCCTGTTGGCACAAAGCGGCCTGCATCCGGTGCTGGAGCCAGACTCAGGACAACTGCGGCTCGCTATTCAGGCCCAGGGGCCGGTCACGCTGATACCACTCACGCCCGCGCTGCTGCCGCCTCAAGACCCTTTGGTCAAACAGCATTTTATTGATGCCTGGTCCGGCTCGGTCACCACGGCGCCGACCAAAAGCCAGCCATAAAAAAGAGGCTTACCAGTCACGGCAAGCCTCTTTCACATTTGAGCTACTTACTCAGGTATTAGCCTCGAGTACGAATAGCTTGAATAATGGCGGTGGTGGAGCAGCCCTCTTCAAAGTTCAGTACTTTTACTTCACCGCCGTTGGCGGTGACTTCGTCAAAACCGGCGATATCTTCGGCCTTATAATCGCCGCCTTTCACCAATACGTCGGGCAGGGTTTCGGCAATCAAACGCTGCGGCGTGTCCTCACTAAAGGGCACTACCCAATCTACCGCGCCCAAACCGGCTAATACCGCCATGCGTCGATCAACGGTGTTTACCGGACGGCCATCGCCTTTAAGCGCCCGTACCGAAGCATCGATATTCACCGCCACCACTAAGCGATCACCCAGCTTGCGCGCATGGCTCAGGTAAGACACATGGCCCGCGTGCAAGATATCGAAACAGCCATTAGTCATCACTATTTTTTCACCTCGGCGACGAGCCGCGTCCATGACTTGTTTCAGCTGCTGCTCGGTCACCACGCCCATACCCGACTCCGGCGAGCCATACAGCACATTGGCCAGTTCAATGGCAGACACTGTCGAGGTGCCCAGTTTGCCTACCACTATGCTGGCAGCCACGTTAGCCAACGCACAGGCTTCATCCAAATGTAGTCCTGCGGCCAGCGCGGTCGCTAGCGTGGCAATGACCGTATCGCCGGCACCGGTCACGTCAAACACCTCATGGGCTTGAGCAGGTAAGTGCAGTTCGTGATCGTCTGCATGAATTAAGGTCATGCCGTGCTCAGAGCGGGTCACCAACAGTGCCTTAAATTCGAATTTTTTAATCAACTCGCGGCCACGGGCCACCAACTCTTGCTCGTCTTTTACCTTACCCACTACCGCTTCAAACTCGGTCATATTGGGCGTGAGTAAAGTAGCGCCACGATATTTTTCAAAGTCGGAACCTTTCGGATCCACCAATACCGGCACGCCGGCTTGGTTTGCCGCCTGTATCAGCGCTTGCACTTGCGTTAAGGCGCCTTTGGCATAATCCGACAGCACGATTACGCCCGCCTGATCTAAGGCGGCACGGGTTTTCTCGGTTAACGGCGCCGCATCGTCTGGGCCAAAGCTGTCTTCAAAGTCTAAACGCAGCAATTGCTGATTACGGCTCATCACCCGCAATTTGGTAATAGTGGGATGACTGTTTAAGCGCACAAAGTCGCACTCCACGCCCACGCCTTGCATTTTATCTTGTAGGGCAGTGGCCGCTTCATCGTTACCGGTTAAGCCCAGCAAGCGAGCCTTTGCACCCAATGCTGCGATATTGAGCGCCACGTTCGCCGCTCCCCCTGGCCGCTCCTCGTTGTGCTCAACTTTAACAACGGGCACAGGCGCTTCCGGTGAGATGCGCATGGTAGGGCCAGACCAGTAGCGGTCTAACATAACATCGCCGACCACTAGCACCTTGGCGCTATCGAATTCCGGTAACTTGATCTTCATGGTTCCGACTCTTTTGAACAGGGGAAAGCCGAAATCTTATCACAAACGACTTTAAAACATAGCCGTAAGCCTTACGCCGCACGCCATACGTAAAAAGACGCAGTTATTTTCTGTGCTTACAGCGTAAAGCGTACGACGTATGGCGCACTGCTGCCCGAAGGGCTAGTCTTTGGCCTCCAAGTTAATTAGAATTCGGTCATTAATTGTTTATGGCGATAACTGTTTTATGGCAATAGCTATGCGAGATTCTCGACCTTCTTCTTTTTCTTTAGCGCTATTACATCCCCGTTACCTGTTTAACTGGCTGGGCTTGAGCCTATTGTGGCTATTAGTGACGCTGCTGCCGTGGCGTGCACAAATGGCGTTTGGCCGTAGCTTGGGCCGATTATCGATGCGCGTACTGAAATCTCGGGTAAAGATTGCTCGGCGCAACCTTGAGTTGGCCTTGCCGGAGCTCAATGAAGCTGAACGTGAGCGCACACTTACCGCTAACTTTGAGAGCGTGGGTTGTGCGGTATTTGAAACCGGCATGGCGTGGTTTTGGCCAGATTGGCGGATGCGCGCCATCACGCGCATGGAAGGTACCGAGCATGTAGATGCGGCCGTGGCCAATGGCCAAGGTATGCTGTTGTTATCGGCACACTTTTTAACACTGGAGCTCAACGCGCGCCAATTTGGCTTGTATCGCCCAGGGGTAGGCGTGTATAGACCCAACACCAATGCGGTATTGGAATATGCACAAGTGGAAGGCCGTTGCCGCTCGAATAAATACTTGGTGGACCGCTTAAATATTAAAGGCATGCTCAAGGCGCTGCGCCAAGGCGATGCACTTTGGTACGCGCCCGATCATGACTACGGTCGTCATGCCAGTGTGTTTGTACCCTTTTTTGCGGTAGAGCAAGCGGCGACCATTACCGGCACCGCCACTTTGGCTCGGGTGAAAAAAACCGTCACCCTGCCCTGTTTTACCATTCGCGAGAAAAACGGCTATCGGTTATTGATCCAAGCGCCTATGACTAACTTCCCCATTGGTGACGACATTACCGATGCCATCGCCAGCAATCAGGTAATAGAAGCCGCCATTCGGTTAGCGCCTGAGCAATATATGTGGCTACATAGACGCTTTAAAACCACACCGAAAGGGATACCGTATAGGTATTGAGGGCAGCGCCTAGCTAAAACTGACTCGATATTTTTTTGTTTTGCCGTCTTCCTGATGCACATCAGGATCTCGTCCTTGGGTTTTAGTAACTAGGACAAGATACCGGAGCGAGTCCGGTATGACGGCTATACGTCACGCTACGCGGGACTTGCTGATTCAAAGCTTATACCCCTCACTCCTCTCGCCTTACTCCTCACCGGGCTTAAGCCATTTCTCCCAGCTCTCTACTACCCATTCGCGCTCGGTGCACAGCTCACTGTCGGGCACGCGGCCGGGTTCGTCGAGTAGGCTTAAACGGTGGCCGCGGTTACGAATCGCGCAATAGGCGGTTTTCAGTCGCTCAGCTTCTTGTTCCTCCAACAAGCCCACCGCCACTGCCGACTCTAAGATGCGGATATTATCCGACCAACGGGTGAGTGCTTGTGGGTGCTGATGGCTAAAGGCCAGCACCAGATATTGGGTTAAAAATTCAATGTCGACTAAGCCGCCGCTTGATTGCTTTAAATCAAACTCTTCTTCTTTAGCTTTAATGAGGTGCTCGCGCATTCTCTCGCGCATCTTGATCACTTCTTCGGCCAGCGATGGCTGCTCCCGCGGTTGGCTCAGCACTTGCTGGCGGATCTCAATAAACTGCTGCTCCAAAGTAGCGTCGCCGACGATAAAGCGACTGCGCACCAACGCTTGCTGCTCCCATACCCAAGCTTGATTCAGCAAGTACTGCTGATAGGCATCCAGTGGGCTCACCATCAAGCCCGAATCGCCGCTGGGGCGCAGGCGCATATCAAGCTCATAGAGCACACCACTGGCGGTGCGCGTGCTAAATAAGTGAATAATGCGCTGAGCGAGGCGCAAGTAAAATTGGCGCACATCTATGAGCTTAGGGCCATTGGTGTGGCCGCGCAAGTCCGATTGCTGCACAAACACCAAATCCAAGTCCGAGCTATAGGCCAGCTCAATGCCGCCCAACTTGCCGTACGCCACCACGCCAAAGCCGCGATCCGTGCTATGAACTAACGCCTCTGGCACACCGTGGCGTTCGGTCATTTGTACCCAGGCTTGATTCACCACTTCATCCACTATGGCCTCGGCCAACCAGGTTAAGTGGTCACTCACTTTCATTAACGGCAAGGTATCGGCGATATCGGCGGCGGCGATGCGCAGCAGCTGAATTTGCTTAAATTGGCGCAATGCTTCCATTTGCTGCTCTACGTCTTCTTCCGGCACTCGCAGCAAAAATTGGCGTAACTCATCCCGATAGCACTCTAATGGAATCGGCTCATATAAGGTTTGCGGCAATAACAGTTCATCGAGCAAAATCGGAAAGCGCGCCAACTGCTCGGCCACCAAAGAGCTGGCTTCACACAAACGGAGCAATTGCTTGAGCGCGCCGGAATTTTCGACTAATAACTGTAAATAAGCAGAGCGGGTGACAATATGCAGCAAGATATGCTGCACGCGAGCAAATAGCCGATTGGGGGTTTCTGTGGCGTGAATTTTATCGAGCAACACCGGCATCAGCTTATCCAGGGCTTGGCGACCTTGCGGCCCCATGGCTCGGCGCGAGTATTCGGCTTTAAAGCTCAGCAAGCCCACCGCCAACCCGCGGGCTTTAAGCTCGCTTAAACCTTGTTCTTGCAACAAAGGCAGCAGCTCGGCTTCATCGAGCTCAGTTTGCCAAATATCGAACCAAATTTGCGGCGCGCCTTCTTCTTCCGCTTCGGTATTATCACCAATTAAGCCCTCGAACTGGCGATGCACGCGGCTCATCGTCGCTTGAATGGCCTGATAACAGTCTTGCCAATTATCAAAGCCGGTGAGCCACGCCAAGCGCGCTTGATTCAGCTCATCAAAGGGCAGGGTTTGAGTTTGTTGATCGTCAAAGGCCTGCAAGAAATTTTCGACGCGGCGCAGTAAACGATAACTTTCATGTAATTGCTTGGCATCTTCGCTCGGTAAATCGCCCAGCGCTTCAATGGCGGCAAGGGCGGCGGGCAAGTGGCGCACTTGCAGTGAGGGCTCACGGCCACCGCGGATCAACTGAAACACCTGAGCAATAAATTCAACTTCACGAATGCCACCCGCACCCAGCTTAATGTTGTCGTGCAGACCTTTGCGGCGCACTTCGGCGGCGATCATGGCTTTCATCTGGCGCAATGAGTCAATCACGCCAAAGTCGATGTAACGGCGAAACACAAAGGGCCTGAGCATGGCCCGCAGCTGGTCACTGTATTGGCCCTCACCATTAATAATGCGCGCCTTCACCATGGCGTAGCGCTCCCAAGTGCGGCCATGATTTTGGTAATATTCTTCCATGGCGTTAAAGCTCACCGCCAGCGGGCCCGACTCGCCAAAGGGGCGCAGGCGCATGTCCACTCTATATACCTGACCATCCGCCGTGGTTTGATGCAGCGCATTCACTAACTTTTGGCCGAGGCGAATAAAAAACTGCTGATTAGCCAGCTCGCGCCGCCCGCCTTGGGTAACGCCGTTATGGGGAAAGGTGAAAATCAGGTCAATATCTGAGGAAAAGTTCAGCTCGCGCCCGCCCAACTTGCCCATGCCAATAATCAACAAGGGCACCGCTTTACCATGGGCGTCTGTCGGCGTACCGACTTCATGACATAGCTTTTGGTAATACCAACGATATGCCGCCAAAATCAGTGCATCCGCCAAGGCCGAGATATGCACAAAGCTTTCTTCTACCTCACCACCGAGCAACATTTCCCGCCATGCGATCAACAGTAATTGCTTGCGGCGAAACTGGCGTAACACTCTCAACACCGTCGCTTCATCGGTCACGCCATCAAGTAGCGTCGCCAAAACGCTCGCATAATCGCCCGCACGATCACTATTATTAAGCTCAGTGGCATCATCAAATTCCAGCGCCAACTCAGGCTGCTGACAGAGGCTTTGTACGGCAAAGTCGCTGCAAGCGAACAGCATTTTTAACTGGGCAGATCGCGCATCTGTTACTTTCTCGGCCAGCTCAGGCGCACGTTCTTTAAAACGCAGCCATTGTTTATCGGCCTGTTGTTGCAGCAAAGCGGGCATGGCAATCATGGGTAATCCTTAATTCTTGGGTGCGGCACTGTAGATGCCCGTCTCTTCGGTGAAGAGGACTTCAGCACGATTTTATGTTTTATATCTAAACCTCAGAAGCAGCAAGACAAGCTGGCCCGTCGAAACATTCTGCTACGCAGAACCGGCGAATAAATTGCCGGCTACGAGGGCCGCGTTTCTTCTTTTACTGATCGCTTATGGCCGCGATTTAATGGCCGCCCTCGGCATATAAATAGTGGGTTAACTGCAACAATAAACGACCGTAGCGGGGGTTATAGAACAGCTCGTCTAAAATCTTGTGCTCTTGTAACTGGGCTTGCAGCCAAGTCAGATCTTCAAGCCAACCAGCCAGTACGGATTCAGATGCGCCATTGTTTAACGACCTGTTTTTTAACGATGCGCTATTTAACGACGCCAGACTCTGCTCAACTAAGGCTACACCGACGCGGACTTGGCCAAGCCAGTCGTCTTTTTGGTCTGTGGTGCTGAGTGCGCCCTGCTCATGATGCTGCCAATGCTCGACGCCTTGCGCGAGCCTGCTTAGCAAGATGCGCTTATCTTGCTCTGTCTCTGGCAGTGCTGTCTCAGACAGATCAGTGCCAGCCGCTAAAGTAAGGGTTTGTAACTGCGGACCGACGCTTAAGCCGGCCAAATAATAACCGCGCTGCGCCTTAGATACCGCGTATAAGCGTAACCCCCCCTCGCTCAACAGTAGCGCTGCGAAGGCAAACATATCAGCAACTTCACCGCTCACCAGCTCTAACTCTAATTCTTGAATGAGATTCTGTTTTTTTCCTGCTCGAACTTCGCCGGTATCAAACGCCAGTTCAATCTCGGTCTCATTAAACTTCACCACCCAGCGTTGGCGTAAAAAGTCGGTACTGAATAACG
Organism: Oceanisphaera sp. IT1-181; assembly: GCF_033807535.1. Lineage (NCBI taxonomy): Bacteria > Pseudomonadati > Pseudomonadota > Gammaproteobacteria > Aeromonadales > Aeromonadaceae > Oceanisphaera > Oceanisphaera sp. IT1-181. The sequence continues at coordinate 431,922 of NZ_CP136856.1, read as the reverse complement.
GCTGCAAGTCGGCTTGGACTTGGGCAAGCACAAAGTCAGCCGGCCAAATATGGGCCGGGAAACGCGCTAAATCTGGCTGGGGCTCGGCTAAGTCAACATTGTATTCGGGTCTTTGGTGCAGGCCACCCACTTGGCTACCGGCCAGCTTTACCGTTTGCTCTAACTTGCCGTTTTGGCAGCGAATACGCAGTCCTGCTTTCATGCGGCCCAGCGCTAAATTTGGCGTGTCAAAGTAGGTATTGGCCAGCGTTTTTTGGTCGTGTTGGCAGATTTCATGCTTAGCTAGCAGTGCGGGTAAGCGACTCACCAGCTCGGGTGACAGCAGAAATTTCAGCTCTATCTCAGTATTCATAGGCGCGCCCTAAATCTCCAAACGATTGATTCTTAATGTGAAAAATAAATAACAAGGGACAAACCCAAGAGTATTATTAAAAATGCTGTTTTCTTGCCTTTATAGTTAAGTTACCATTCGCGCCACATAGATGTATCGAGTGTTTTTTCACCGACACAGGATTGGACATGCCAGTAAATACTATTTTGGGGCTTTTTGCTAAGTCCCCTATCAAGCCTTTGCAAAAGCATGTGGCGAAAGTACATGAAGCGGCTCAGCAGTTGGTTCCTTTCTTCGACGCCATGTGGGAACGAGATTGGGAACAAGCTGAGCTGATCCAACGCCGGATTTCTCAGCTCGAACGGGAAGCCGACGCCTTAAAACGGGAAATCCGCCTCAAACTCCCTCGCGGTCTTTTCATGCCAGTGGCACGTACCGACATGTTAGAGCTGCTCACGCAGCAAGATAAGATTGCTAACAAAGCGAAAGACATCTCAGGCCGTATTATCGGTCGCCAGATGGCTATTCCGCTGCCACTCCAAGCTGCCTTTATGGATTACCTCAGCCGGTGCCTTGATGCTACCGCGCAGGCAGCCAAAGCCATTGACGAACTCGACGAGCTGTTAGAAACCGGCTTTAAAGGGCGCGAAATGGATTTGGTCTCAGATATGATCAACCAACTTGATCGCATAGAAGATGATACCGATGTCATGCAAGCTAAGTTGCGTAAACAGCTGCATCTCATTGAGGATGGCTATAATCCTATCGATATCATGTTTTTATACAAAATCATTGAGTGGGTCGGTGAGCTGGCAGACCAAGCCGAGCGGGTTGGTGCCCGTTTAGAGCTGATGCTGTCTCGTTCCTGAGCGACATAACAAGGTATACAAATGGATATCATTGCTAACTACGGCACTCTGCTTATTTTAATAGCGGCTGCCTTTGGCTTTTTTATGGCTTGGGGCATAGGTGCCAACGATGTGGCGAACGCCATGGGCACCTCTGTGGGTACGCGCTCACTAACCATCAAGCAGGCGATTATTATCGCCATGATCTTTGAGTTCGCCGGTGCTTACTTGGCGGGCGGTGAAGTAACCTCCACCATACGCAACGGCATCATAGACTCAGAAGCCTTTGCCGGTCATCCAGACTTACTGGTGTTTGGCATGATCGCCTCGCTATTAGCCTCTGGTACTTGGCTGTTAATAGCCTCGTACTATGGCTGGCCGGTGTCGACCACGCACACCATCATAGGTGCCATCGTCGGCTTCGCACTGGTGTCATTAGGTTCTAGTGCTGTGCATTGGAGTAAGGTTGGCGGCATCGTTGCCTCTTGGGTAGTCACGCCGGCTATCTCGGGGTTAATGGCCTACTTTATCTTTATTAGCGTGCAACGGCTTATTTTCAACGCCGACAAGCCGCTGGCGGCCGCTAAGAAATACGTCCCCGCTTATATCTTTATGACGGTGATGGTGATTTGTTTGGTCACCTTACAAAAGGGTCTTAAGCACGTCGGCCTTGATATGAACAACACCGAAAGCTTTGTACTGGCGACGCTGATTTCTTTGGCCTCTGCCATATTGTGTGGCGTTTACATCAAGCGCAAGCAATACGACAGTGAAGACGATAAAGACATGCAATACACCAACGTAGAAAAGGTGTTTGGTATCTTAATGGTGGTCACCGCCTGTGCCATGGCGTTTGCTCACGGCTCAAACGACGTGGCCAATGCTATCGGTCCGTTATCGGCCGTGGTGAACATAGTACAAAGCTCGGGCGAAATTGCCGCGCAATCCAGCATTGCTTGGTGGATACTGCCGTTAGGCGGCATTGGTATTGTAATCGGTTTAGCCTCTATGGGTCATAAAGTCATGGCCACAGTGGGCACGGGTATTACGCACCTTACGCCTAGCCGAGGTTTTGCCGCTCAGTTAGCCACGGCTGCGACAGTGGTGATCGCATCCGGCACTGGCCTGCCAATTTCCACGACTCAGACCCTAGTGGGCGCGGTAATGGGCGTAGGCTTGGCACGCGGTATTGCGGCACTAAACCTTAACGTACTGCGTAACATAGTGGTTTCTTGGGTAATTACCCTACCCGCAGGCGCTATTTTGGCCATTATTTTCTTCTATATTATTCAATGGTCTTTTAGCTAAACCATCGAAAGCTACCGTTGAAGTACCGTTTTAAGGGGGCATATTTGCCCCCTTCTTCTTGTCCTACCCCCTCCCAGCTATTACCATGACCTTATCGAAAAGAGTAAAGGAACATCAGGTGAAATCGAAACTTCTTGTGGCACTGCTGTGCAGCTTGTCTTGGCTGAGCATGGCTAACGCCGCCGACCGCTATATATCCGATGACGTGTATGCCTATCTGCATGCGGGCCCCAGCAATAAATTTCGTATTCTTGGCTCCATCAAGGCGGGTGAAACCGTCACTGAGCTGGCGCGCGATGCACAAACCAAATACGTGCATATTCGCGACGCTGAGGGCCGCACCGGTTGGGTAGAAGGTACCTTTGTACAAAGCGAAGAGAGCTTTCGTTCTAAGCTACCCAAGATTGAAAGCGAGCTGATAAATACCAAAGCACAACTGAGCTCAGTCGATGAGCGCCATGAACAAGATGTGCTCGATAAAACTAATCGCTTACAACTGCAAGACCAAGAGCTTACCGAGGTGCAAGCCGAGCTAAGTGCGTTGCGCCAGCAACACGACAAGCTCAACAGCGAAAACCAACGCTTAACCAGCCTGATGGACAATGAACAACATCAAATGCGTTTAGATTGGCTGCTCTACGGCGGCATGGTAGCCGGCATAGGTGCACTGTTTGGTTTTTTATTACCTTTGATCCCACGTCGCAAAAGCCGCCATCAAAGCCGCTGGATGAATTAATATCCTTCGTGTAGGCGTAAGGCGTAAGGCGTAAGGCGTAAGGCGTAAGGCGTAAGGCGTAAGGCGTAAGGCGTAAGGCGTAAGGCGTAAGGCGTAAGGCGTAAGGCGTAAGGCGTAAGGCGTAAGGCGTAAGGCGTAAGGCGTAAGGCGTAAGGCGTGAAATTATCCAAGGCAACACTTAGCTAACGCAAACAAAAACACCGTCTGATGACGGTGTTTTTTATGGCTGTTTGTAGATACTCTGTTGGACATCAAGGTTTCGCGTTAGCTCTGCGCTCTGTTGTGATGCGCCCTTATCACGTCTTTGCGAGCGTAGCGCGGCAATCCATGCTACAACGGCGCGGGACATAACCATGGATTGCCGCGTCGTTGCACTCCTCGCAATGACCAAGGTTAGGGTTTGGCTCTGGTCTTTTTTAGATCCAATTCATTGGACCAAAACTAAGGCTCGGCATATCAGAGCTTGGTGCCATCTTCAGCTTGGCGCTGTATTAGCCCTTAAGCGCAAAGTGTCGGTTGGGTTTACGATACACAATGTCGTCTTGTAGCAGCCAGTGAAAAATATCTTCTACTTCTTCCATCGGCTTTTCTAACATCCGTGATACCGCGCCTTTAGCACAGCGCAGATCGCCGGCGCGCAGCTTGTTGACCACCTCATGGTAATAGTCGGGGCGCTCCGGCATCGCAGGCGACTCGTCATTTATAACATTAGGAGTAGCTGTTGATGGTGGCTGCTTGAGATTACGCCGAAAGCGCAGCTCATCCCCTAATAAGGCAATAAAAAAGGCCGCAAAAAAATCCAGTAATATGGACAGCACCACCACTATGCCAAATTGCACCCTTGATAACGGCCAGCCCAAACCTTCCGCTAAGCCCGACATCAGCCCCATCAATGAGCTTTGGCTGGTCACCGCTACTTGGTCTCGCTCGCGGCGCAGCTCATCTTGGCGTTGACGTAAATCAGCATTACGCGCCAGCATATCTGTCATGCCATTGGCGATGCGCTTCATATCAATGTAGGCCTGTGCTGCCTGCTCATTAATGTCTATTTCTCGCTCTAGACCGGCAATTTTATCGTTATAGCTTTGCACTTCTCCGGCTTTGGCCGCGTCGCCTTCTAGCAGGGTATTGGTCGCGGCATTAATGCCGCCCACACTGCCCGCGATAGAAAGCCCTGCCAACACGGCGTAAAAGCACAGCGCCTTGGCCGCCCCCATAGAATCATGGCGACTGATACGCTCGCCCATTTCATACCAGATATAAAACTTGCCGATCTCAAATACCAACGCTAAGCCGCCAAACATCAGCTTCATTAGCAGGCCTTGCTCGAGAGACAAAAACAACAACAGAGAAAAGACCATGGAGGCTGCAATGGAAGCGCCAGTGATCAAATAAACCACGGTCAGGGCAAAGTGCCCTTTAGGAAGACGTTGATAATGCACAGGCAGTGTTCGCTTACTACAAATAAAAGAGCGCACATTATAGAAGGAGTCCGCCACGCAAACAATGCACCCCAAGCGCGCTTTACTGGCTTATTGGACTCGCAGCAGGCCAAACAAGCCATAGCCATATCCATTAGGAACCCTTCTAATCTTCTAATTTGCCAACTAGGCTTAGCCCAGCGCACGCCAAACATTGGCGAATAACGCCATCGAGATCGCAAATCTTGGCAAACCCCATTGGCGCGACTGTTATTGGCTTTTAAATCGTATAGGTTATTAGGTTCTGTTGACCTGACGCGGTGCCGCGTTATTGGCGTTACAACCGTATCGCAGCTAACCGCACCTGCAGAGTTTTATAAGCCATCTCCAGGGGTCAGCAAGTTCTAATGTGAGGAGTGCCGTTATGTTTACCGTCGCCACCGCTTTTACTGATGATGTCCCCCGTGATCTATTAAACCTGCGCCAAGTCATTACCGAGCAGTATATGGTGGACGAAAACGCCTATGTGGCCGAGCTCATCGAGCAGCTTTCAGGCTATGCGGGTGATAGTTCAGGTAATAGTGCAGGAGATAATGCGGAGCTGGCCGAAAAAGCACACAAACTCGTCAGCCAAGTACGCCAAGCCAGTGGTGAAGTGAGCGGCGGTATTGAGGCATTCTTACAGCAATATAGCCTGGATACCCAAGAGGGGATTATTTTGATGTGCTTGGCGGAAGCCTTGCTACGCATTCCCGATAAACACACCATAGACGCCTTAATCAAAGACAAACTCTCAGGCGCCAACTGGGCACCGTATTTTCGACAAAGCGACTCCGCTTTAGTCAACGCCTCCACTTGGGGCCTAATGCTAACCGGCAAAGTTATCCGCACCGACAGTAAACTCGATGGCCATCCTGCTCGTTTATTAGACCGCCTACTGAATCGCTTAGGCGAGCCCTTAGTGCGTTCAGCCATGATGACGGCCATGAAGATCATGGGTAAGCAGTTTGTACTCGGCCGAGACATTAAAGAGGCACTTAAGGCCAGCCGCAAGGCGCGCGACCAAGGCTACTCACATTCTTACGACATGCTGGGTGAAGCGGCCATGACCGCCTTGGATGCCCAGCATTATTACCAGGCCTACGCCAACGCCATTGCTGCTTTAGGTGAGACCAAGCTCAATAATGATGCCGTGCCGCGCCCGTCTATTTCCATCAAATTGTCGGCCTTACACCCGCGTTACGAAGAAGCCAATCGGCAGCGGGTGCTCAGCGAGCTATTTGCCACAGTGCTGAAGTTGCTGGAGCAGGCTCGTGCTTTAGACGTATTCGTGACCATAGACGCGGAAGAAATGGACCGGCTTGAGCTGTCACTGGACTTATTTGAGCAACTTTATCGCCACCCCGCCAACCAAGGCTGGGGCGGCTTAGGTTTAGTGGTACAAGCCTATTCAAAGCGCGCCTTACCCGTACTCATGTGGCTGTCTGCCTTAGCCCGCGAGCAAGGGGATATGATACCGCTGCGCTTAGTAAAAGGTGCCTATTGGGACAGTGAGATCAAGTTTAGCCAGCAAGGGGGGCTCACGGGTTATCCGGTATTTACCCGCAAAGCCGCCACCGATGTTTCTTATTTAGTGTGCGTCCGCTACTTGCTGAGTGCCGCCTGCCAAGGCGCGCTTTACCCACAATTTGCTACTCATAACGCCCATACGGTGGTGGCGATTCAAGCCATGCATGATGCTAGTGCTGACACCGTCTTACCTGCTTTCGAGTTTCAACGCCTGCATGGCATGGGCGAAGAGCTGTATGACGTCGTACTCACTGAGCATCCTGAGCTAAATTGTCGTATTTACGCCCCCGTCGGCGCCCATAAAGATCTCTTGCCCTATTTGGTACGCCGATTATTAGAAAACGGCGCCAACTCTTCGTTTGTGCATAAATTGTTGGATCCTAAAACACCCATCGACTCCCTTATCCAACATCCGCTCACCCGCTTGAAAGAGTGCGAAAGCTTAGCCAATGAGAAAATCCCGCTGCCCTTGGCCATTTTTGCTGACCGCGTGAATTCCCAAGGTATCAACCTCAATATTGCCGGCCAGCGCCAGCCCTTGTTTCAAGCATTGGAACAGTTAGCAAGCAAAGAATGGCAAGCAGCGCCGTTACTGGCAGCCTGCCCGTTAGCGGACTACAAAGCACTTACACCTAAATCAGCACCTGCAGTAGCGCCAGCCCCCACATTACAAGCCGTGCTCAGCCCGCAGGATACACAGCAAGTGTTGGGTCAGGTGCAGATGGCAAGCGAAGCGCAGGCAGAGCTTGCCATCACCTGCGCGTTGGCGGCCTTTACGGATTGGCGCGATACACCCGTGGAACAGCGTGCGAAAATGATTGAGCGCTTGGCAGATTTATTAGAAGAGCATAGGGTTGAACTTATTTCACTGTGTACCCGAGAGGCAGGAAAATTATTACAAGATGGCATAGACGAAGTACGAGAAGCCGTAGACTTTTGCCGCTATTACGCCAATCAGGCGCGCCGCTTAATGACCACCACCTTACTGCCCGGTTATACGGGTGAGCGCAATACTTTACAAGCTCAAGGCCGTGGCGTGTTTGTCTGTATTAGCCCGTGGAATTTTCCGCTGGCCATTTTTTTAGGCCAAATAAGCGCCGCCTTAGTAACCGGCAATACGGTGATCGCTAAACCTGCCGAGCAAAGCTGTTTAATTGCTCACTTGGCGACTCAGCTTGCCCATCAGGCGGGTATTCCATCGGCCGTGTTACAGCTGTTACCGGGCAGTGGTGCCACCATAGGCCAAGCGTTGACCTCAGACCCGAGGATCGCCGGCGTTTGCTTTACCGGCTCCACCACCACCGCTCACCATATCAATCTTACCCTGGCCCAGCGCACCTTAGCCGAGCGCTCCATAGCCGCACAAAATGCCGCCATTATTCCTTTAATTGCCGAAACCGGCGGTCAAAATGCCATGATTGTGGACTCCACCGCCCTGCCTGAGCAAGTGGTGCGCGATGTGGTACGCGCCGCCTTTCAAAGTGCCGGCCAGCGCTGCTCGGCACTGCGGGTATTGTATTTACAAACCGACATCGCCGAGCGCGTATTAGCACTATTAAGCGGTGCCATGGCTGAGCTGAGCGTCGGCGACCCGGCTTTGTGGTCTACGGATGTGGGTCCGGTAATCGACGCCCAAGCGCAAGCTAAGCTCACCGAGCACCTGAATCAGATGCAGGCGGCCGGCAAAATAGTCATCGCTCAAACGCCGCTAAGCCCAGACTGTGATCATGGCTACTATATTCAGCCCACGGCGCTGGCTATTAATAGCATCAAGGAACTCAGTGAAGAGCACTTTGGCCCCATCTTGCACGTGGTGCGCTTTAAGGCCGCTGAGCTAGAACAAGTGATAGACGACATTAATGCCAGCGGTTATGGCCTAACGCTCGGTATTCACAGCCGCAATGAGTCGTTTTCCGAGCATATTGCGCGGCGCGCCAACGTGGGCAATATCTACATTAATCGTGACCAAATTGGTGCCATGGTCGGCGTGCAACCTTTTGGTGGGCAAGGCTTGTCTGGCACCGGCCCTAAAGCCGGCGGCCCTCATTATCTGGCCCGTTTTATTACCGAGAAAACCATTACCAATAACACCACCGCCATCGGCGGCAATGCCAGCTTGCTCTCGCTCGGCCAAGGGGACTAGTACTGGTGCCGGTATAAAAGTGAGAACGATTAGCGTCCTATCTTTTTCACACTATTACTATGGTCTGATAGCTAAGTGGAATGTGCTGAACTAGGCTGACAGTTAGCTTGATGGGATTCATATTACTCACATCTATAGATTAAAACGCAATATGGGTTAACAGCACTATCGAAACCGTATCGCATAATAATGAGGGTCAATAGACCCTTACCACTGAAACGCTGTGTCATAAGGAGAGCGTCATGAGCAATATCAGCCGACGCGATTTTTTTAAGATAACAGGTGCCACCCTAGCAACGTCGAGCATGGCGGTGTTAGGTATGACACCCACCCCCGCTCTTGCGGCGGCGCGACAATATAAGCTATTGCGCGCCACCGAAACTCGCAGCACTTGCCCCTATTGCTCCGTTGCCTGTGGCATTTTGGTGTACAGCATGGGTGATGGCGCCAAGAACGCCAAGCCAAGTGTGATGCACATCGAAGGCGATCATGACCATCCGGTTAACCGCGGCACCTTGTGCCCGAAAGGTGCGGGACTCGTGGACTTTATTCACAGCCCTAACCGTCTGACCTTTCCTGAATATCGCGCTCCCGGTTCAGATACGTGGCAGCGTATTTCTTGGGAACAAGCCTATAGCGGCATCGCAAAATTAATGAAGGAAGATCGCGATGCGAACTTCGTTCAACAGACTGACGATGGCAAAACCGTTAACCGCTGGCTCACCACTGGCATGCTGGCCGCATCCGCCAGTAGTAACGAAGTGGGGTACATCACCCATAAAGTAATACGTCCCTTAGGGATATTGGCATTCGATAACCAAGCACGCGTTTGACACGGTCCTACGGTGGCAGGTCTTGCCCCAACATTTGGCCGTGGCGCTATGACGAATCATTGGGTCGATATTAAAAATGCCGACGTTATTCTTATTATGGGCGGCAACGCTGCAGAGGCCCACCCTTGTGGTTTTAAATGGGTAACAGAAGCGAAGGCACATAATAATGCCACGCTGATCGTGGTCGATCCGCGCTTTAACCGCTCAGCCTCGGTGGCCGACGTGTATGCGCCGATCCGCACCGGTACCGACATCGTCTTTTTAGGCGGGGTTATCAAGTATCTGCTTGATACCAACCAGATCCAGCACGAATACGTGAAAAACTACACAGATCTGTCGTTCTTGATACATGAAGATTTCGACTTCGAAGATGGAATTTTCTCCGGCTATAACGAAGACACCAGTCATTACGATAAATCCACCTGGGATTACCAACTGGATGAGCAAGGCGAGGTCATTGCCGATCCTAGCTTGCAGCACCCCCGCTCTGTGTATCAGCTATTAAAGCAACATTATCAGCGTTATACCCCCGAGATGGTGGCACGAATTTGTGGCACGCCTGTCCCTAAATTTAATCAAATCTGTGAACTACTGGCCTCCACTCATACCCCCGATCGTGCCGGAACCATCCTCTATGCATTGGGTTGGACTCAGCACTCCATTGGCTCGCAGATCATTCGCACTGGCGCCATGATGCAGCTGCTGCTGGGTAACATTGGCATTGCCGGTGGCGGCATGAACGCGCTGCGCGGTCACTCTAATATCCAGGGCTTAACGGATTTAGGGCTAATGACCAATCTGCTGCCAGGCTACATGACGCTGCCTAATGAAGCAGAGCAAGATTTTGATAATTACATTGCCAAGCGCACCCAAAAACCGCTGCGCCAAAACCAGCTGAGCTATTGGCAGAACTATAAGAAGTTCCATGTCAGCCTGGCCAAGGCTTGGTGGGGCGATCATGCGCAAGCAGAAAACAACTATGCCTTCGACCTGCTGCCTAAGCTGGATAAACCCTACGACATGCTGCAAGTTTATGAGCTGATGAGCCAAGGCAAGATGAACGGTTATATCTGTCAAGGCTTTAACCCGCTAGCCGCAGCGCCAAATAAAGCCAAGATGATCAAATCATTATCTCAGCTGAAGTTCATGGTGATCATGGATCCTCTGGTGACCGAAACTTCCGAGTTTTGGCGCAACATGGGCGAGTCCAATGATGTGAACTCGAAGGATATTCAAACTGAAGTATATCGCTTACCGACCTCTTGTTTTGCCGAAGAAGCCGGCACCTTAGTTAACTCGGGCCGTTGGCTGCAATGGCACTGGAAAGCCGCCGAGCCACCTGGAGAAGCCAAGACCGATATCGAGATCATGGCCACCCTGTATCAGCATATTCGCAAGCTCTACGAAACCGAGGGCGGCACCTTTGCCGAGCCTATTACTCAGCTGTCTTGGCCCTATGCTAATCCCTACGAGCCCACGGCCGAAGAGTTGGCTAAAGAGCTGAATGGCCGCGCCTTAACTGATCTTATGGACGGTGAAGGTAAGGTCATTCGCAAAGCTGGTGAGCAATTATCAGGCTTTGGCGAAATGCGTGATGACGGATCCACCTTAGGTGGCTGCTGGATTTACTCGGGCTCTTGGACCGAAGAAGGCAATATGATGGCGCGCCGCGACAGCAGCGACCCCACCGGTATTGGTCAGACACTAAACTGGGCTTGGGCATGGCCGGCTAACCGCCGCGTGCTATATAACCGTGCTTCCTGCGATATCGAAGGCAAACCCTTCGATCCAAGCCGATCGCTGGTGCACTGGAATGGCAGCAAATGGACAGGCGCAGATGTGCCAGACTTCAAAGCCAATGAGCCACCCACTGAAGGTATGGGCCCCTTCATCATGAACCCCGAAGGCGTGGCACGCTTTTTTGCCAAGGGCAACATGGCCGAAGGTCCTTTCCCAACCCATTACGAGCCTTTTGAAACGCCGCTCGGTTATAACCCTTTATTTAAAGACAACGCACGAGCGACCAATAACCCAGCCGCGCGCCTGTTTGAGGCTGACAGAGCTGAAATGGGTAAAGTGGAGCAGTTCCCTTATGTGGGTACGACTTATCGCTTAACCGAGCATTTCCACTACTGGAGTAAGAACGTGCTGCTCAATAGCATTATTCAGCCAGAGCAGTTTGTGGAAATTGGCGCCGAGCTGGCAGGCGAGCTGGGCATCAACCAAGGGGAAGTAGTGAAGGTGTCATCCAACCGTGGCTACATTAAAGCCAAGGCGGTGGTCACCAAGCGGATCAGAGGCATGGACATAGACGGCAAGCGGGTACATCACATCGGCATCCCCATTCACTGGGGCTTTGTCGGCGTGACCAAACCTGGATTCTTGGCCAATACGCTCACGCCTTCGGTCGGGGACGCTAACTCACAAACACCTGAGTTTAAGTCCTTTCTCGTCAACGTAGAAAAGGTGTAGGAGGAAGTCATGGCTTCACAAGGAATGGATATTAAGCGTCGCTCGGCGACCACCACACCTTCACCTAGCGTTCGTAACTCCCCCGTGCAAGGCGGGGGCGTTGCCAAGCTTATTGATGTGTCGCAATGCATAGGTTGCAAGGCCTGTCAGGTGGCATGCATGGAGTGGAACGACCTGCGAGATGAGGTCGGGCATAACGTGGGCGTGTACGACAACCCCGCCGATTTGACCGAGAACAGCTGGACCGTAATGCGCTTTTCTGAATATGAAAAAGACGACGGCGATTTGGAATGGCTGATCCGCAAAGATGGCTGCATGCACTGCGAAGATCCAGGCTGCTTAACAGCCTGCCCTTCTCCCGGTGCCATAGTGCAGCATGCCAACGGCATAGTGGACTTCAACCAAGACAGCTGTATCGGCTGTGGTTACTGCGTAACCGGTTGTCCGTTTGATGTGCCACGCATTTCTAAAACGGACAAAAAAGCCTACAAGTGCAACTTGTGCGTGGACCGAGTAGTGGTGGGCCAAGAACCGGCCTGCGTGAAAATTTGCCCCACGGGCGCCATTTCGTTTGGCTCCAAGGATGATATGAAGCATCACGCCGACGAGCGTATTAGCGATCTCAAGTCTCGCGGTTATGACAATGCGGGCTTGTACGATCCCGAAGGCGTAGGCGGTACTCATGTGATGTATGTATTGCACCACGCGGACAAACCACAGCTTTACAGTGATTTGCCAAAAGCACCCAAGATCAGCGCGATTGTTTCGCTGTGGAAAGGTCCGGCCAAACCAATTGGGGTGGCGGCCATGGTGCTAACCGCGCTGGTGGGCGCGGCGCACTATATCCGCAATCGCCCTTCAGAGGTGACGAAGGCTGACGAGCTGGCTGCCAAGCATGCGGCAGAGCTGGTGGCGCTGCAGGCTGCAGAACAAGCGGCCGAGGAGGACAAACATGGTTAACGATGACCAAGAAATTGTGCGCTACACGGCTAATCAGCGACTTAATCACTGGCTGATTGCCCTGAGCTTCGTACTGTTGGCCATTTCTGGCGTGGCATTATTTCACCCAAGCCTATTTTGGCTGAGCAACCTATTAGGGGGTGGTACTTGGACGCGGATCCTGCACCCCTTTATTGGGGTGGTGATGTTTGTCAGCTTCTTCAGCTTTGCGCTGCAGCTGTGGCGAGATAACCGCATGACGGCGGACGACCGAGCTTGGTTGAAAGCCGTGCCTAAGGTTATCTCTCATCAAGAAGAAGGCGTGCCGGAAGCCGGCCGTTATAACGGTGGCCAAAAGGTACTATTTTGGGTATTAATCGTGCTGATGTTGGGCTTGTTGGTCTCGGGCGTGCTGATGTGGCGGACCTATTTCACCTTTCCGGTGGAACTGATTCGCTGGGCATCTTTGCTGCATGCACTGTTTGCCTTCGTACTTATTTGCGCCATCATAGTGCACGCTTACGCGGGCATTTGGGTGAAAGGCTCGGTACGCGCCATGACCCGCGGCACGGTAACCCCGGGCTGGGCGTGGAAGCATCACCGTAAGTGGTATCGCAAGAAAATGCGTGATTCCAACCTAAAGTAAGCGGGTAAGTTCGCATCATAATTATCCGACTGCCGTCAAATAACCAGACTCGTTTGACGGCTTTTTATCTTAGGTTTTTGTGCTTCAATTTTTTATAAATAGACAAATACCGACTTCACTCAAGGAGTGCTCATGCAGCGAATTCTTACCCGTGGCGAAATAGAAACGCTGGATCGCACCAGCGTAGTGCGCCTTATGTCCCCCATGCCGGACACCTTTAGCACGCGCGCCCAGCGGCTGAGAGATTTAGCCACCGATAATCCGATTGAGGATTATCTGCTATTGATTGCTCAGCTGGCAGATGCCCAGCAACAGGTATTTGCCCAAGACTGGTCACTAACCGCCATCGATGAATCACAGCTTGCCCAAGCGCAAGCTCACGGTATGCCGCCTTTTAGCGCCAGCGGCATTAAGCGAGACGCCACTTGGCGCGCTATGCTAAGCGCCATTCTCGAGCAGCTGTTGCAGCAAGCGGCTCATACCAAACCCCTAACCGATGCGGTACGCAACAATTTAGTGAAATTGGCTGATGATATTAACAATAAGCCTGAGCTTATTGAGCAACAGGCCGACGACTTGCTCAACCAAAAACTAGAAAAAATCGATGCGGCTCGTGCGCCTTTTATCATGGCCGGTTTACAAGTTTACTGGAGCCAGTTAGTCGCAGGGCTAGAGAGCCAGAAAATTCCTGCGCACACACCTTTTGGTTTGTGCCCTTGCTGTGGCAGCCAGCCGGTGTCCAGCACCGTTATGTTGGGCGGGCCCAAAGAGCAGATCCGCTACGCTACCTGCTCGTTATGCTCGAGCCAATGGCATATTGTGCGCGTGACCTGCACTCACTGTGAAGATACCAAAAAGCTGGCTTATCACTCGTTGGAGGAAGGCAGTGCCGGTATCAAGGCGGAGTCTTGCGATCATTGCCAGCATTACCGCAAGATTTTTTATCTCGATAAAGAGCAGTTCGCTGAGGCTTTCGCCGATGATCTAGCCAGTCTTCCGCTGGATATTTTAATGGGCGAAGCGCAGTTTTATCGCGCCAATAACAATCCTTATTTATGGCAAGCTGCTGAACAATAATGAACATCTCTACTTCCTCGCCTCTTCTAGTCTCATGCTCTTCGGCTCAGGCTCCCTTGGCCCAGCCGGCAGATTTGCCGGCTCTGGATAAGGTGCTGCACAAGCCTGAATTAGCTGCGACTATCATCCAGTACGGACTGACGCTGGTTACACAGCAACTGCGCTTGCTCCTAGCGGAGCTGCGCACTCAGGTCCTGCAACAGCAACTGACCACAGCCGATGTAGACCCCGCCTACATAATCGCGCAGCTCATCGAGCGGCTCAACGCCTTAACAGCCTCTAAGCTAAAAACCGTTATTAACCTCACCGGTACCGTGCTACATACCAATTTGGGCCGCGCCTTATTACCCGACTGTGCCGTAGAGGCCGTCACTCAGGTGCTGACTCAGCCCACTAACCTCGAGTTTGACTTAGCCAGCGGAAAGCGTGGTGACCGAGACGGTTTGATTGAAGAGCTGATCTGCGAATTGACCGGCGCCGAGGCCGCCACCGTAGTCAATAACAACGCCGCCGCCGTGCTACTGATGCTTAACGCCTTGGCCTCAACCAAAGAAGTGATCGTATCCCGCGGTGAGTTAGTGGAAATTGGCGGCTCATTTCGTATTCCCGATATTATGAGCAGCGCTGGCAGCAAGTTGGTGGAAGTAGGCACCACTAACCGCACTCATTATGCAGATTACGAGCGCGCCATCGGTGAGCACACCGCCATGCTGATGAAAGTGCATTGCAGCAATTATGCGGTGGTGGGTTTTACCAAAGAAACGGCACTGTCTGAGCTGGTCAAACTTGGCCTGCAACATCAGATTCCGGTGACGGTAGATTTAGGCAGCGGCACGCTAGTGGATTTGGCACAGTGGGGCCTGCCTCATGAACCTACGGTGAAAGAAACCATACAAGCCGGTGCAGATCTAGTGACCTTTAGTGGCGATAAGCTATTGGGCGGACCACAAGCGGGGTTTATCGTCGGGCGCAAGTCACTAGTCGACATCATTAAGAAACATCCCTTAAAGCGCGCGCTGAGAGTCGGCAAGCTGACCATGGCGGCACTGGAGTCCGTGCTGTCGTTATATCGCAGCCCCGAATTATTACCCGAGCGATTAACCACTCTGCGCTTGCTAACGCGCGCTCAATCTGAGATACAACAGCAAGCAGAAAGCTTGCAAACTAGTTTGCAGCACGCAGTGGGTAGCGATTATTTGGTCAACTGCGAGCCCATGCTGAGCCAGATTGGCAGCGGTGCCATGCCGATTGAATCGTTACCGAGCTTCGGCTTAGTGGTTAATTATCAAGGCTTGGACAAAGCCAGCCATCAAATCATGCAGCTTGAGCGCGGGTTGCGCACTCAAGCCCAGCCCATTATTGGCCGCATCCATAAAAACGCCCTTTATTTAGACTTCCGCTGTTTAAGTAATGAGCAAGCACAACAGCTAAAGGCCACATGGAGCCAGACGCGATTATGATTATTGGCACTGCCGGGCATATTGATCACGGTAAAACGGCGCTGATACGCGCGCTCACCGGCGTGAATACCGACCGCTTAAAAGACGAACAAGAGAGAGGCATTACCATTAGTTTGGGCTATGCCTATCAACAGTTGGCTGATGATATCACCCTCGGCTTTGTGGATGTGCCGGGGCACGAAGGCTTAATCCATACCATGGTGGCAGGTGCCACTGGCATCGACTATGCCATGATGGTGGTAGCGGCAGATGACGGCATCATGCCGCAAACTATTGAGCACATTGCTATTTTATCGCTACTCGGCCTCACTCAAGGTTGTGTAGTCATTACTAAGCAAGATAAAGCACAACCCGAGCAACTGGCGCAAACTCAAGCGCAACTGGGCCAAGCACTGGCCCATACCTTTTTAGGCTCGGCGCCGCAATTTATCGTCGATAGTTTATCGGGTGCAGGTATCCCTGCCTTAAGTGATTTTTTACAACAGCAAGCCCACCAACAAAAAATGACGAATCGTAGTGGTTTGTTTCGCCTCGCCATCGACCGCGCTTTTACCTTAAGCGGCCAAGGCACTGTGGTCACCGGCACGGTACACGGTGGCGTATTTGATCTGCAAAGCGGTGATATTAAACTGCGCTTAATGCCTGCCAACACGCCCATAAGAGTGCGCAGTATTCATGCGCAAAGCCTGCCTAGCACCAACGCGTATGCCGGCCAGCGCTGCGCTTTTAATATTGCCAATATCGCCAAAGAGACGATAGAGCGCGGCGACTGGCTCGCCGATGAACGCTGCTTTACACCGTCAATCCGTGTCGATGTGCAATTACAGCTACTGAGTAATCTTGCGCAGCCCATCACCACTTGGATGCCGGTACATGTGCACCTAGGCGCGGCCCATGTGATGGCGCATGTGGTGCCGCTCAGCAAAGAGACCCTCCAAGCAGGCGAGCAGGCTTATGCGCAACTGGTCTTTGATAGCCCCCAGTGCGCCATGCCCGGCGACCGCTTTATTATTCGCAACGCCCAAGCCAAGCAGACTCTAGGCGGCGGGCGGGTACTGGATGCCAATGGCCCAGATCGAAAACGCCGGACTCCCGCGCGCTTGAGCTGGCTGGCGAGCATAGCTAATTATCTAACTGACCAGCAGCTGCCCCCCTTACTCAGCCAAGCGCCTTACGGCATTTCCTACCCAGACTTACAGCGCCTAATTCACGGAGATGTCGAGCAGCTGGTAATTCTCGACTCTGCACTCTGGGTAAAGCCTACGACCAATAAGCAGTCGGCCGTGATGATGGATAAATCGCAGTGGGAAGCTCTGTTAAGCCAAATTGAAAACACGCTTGAGCAGGCTCATTTGCGCTATCCGGATGAGCCAGGTATCGGCGCCGACCGACTGCGCCGCATGACGGCTCCCGCTATGCCGATCTCTTTGTGGCAAAGTGCCTTACAGACGCTGGTGCAAGCCCAGCGACTTAAGTTACAAGGCGCTTGGTATCACTTGCCTCAGCATACGGTCAGCTTCAGTGAGCAAGAGCAGCAGTTGGCGGAGAAAATCCTGCTGTTATCTCACCAAGGACAGTACGATCCACCTTGGGTACGCGAGTTGGCAAGCCTATTAGAAATACCAGAACAAGAAATCCGCCAACTGGGCCGTAAGCTGGTGCAACAGGGCAAGCTGTATCAGGTACAGCCCGACTTGCTCTATCATCATCAGCATATCGAGCAGCTGGCACAGCTGTTGCGCCAGTATCCCAAAAATCAGGGCATAAAAGCCGCCGAACTGCGGGATCAATTGGCGCTGGGGCGCAAGAGAACGCTGCAAATACTCGAATTTTTTCAACGAATTGGCTATAGCCGACGACTACATGATAGACATGTGATCCGGCCCGACAATATGCTATTTACAAGCTAGCCTGATGGGGGCATTGTGAGTGCTGGCTCTTGTAGCCTATGTATAGAAAATGGAAAGTAATCGTATCCGGTGGTGCGGCTGGGCTTCAAACCCAGTTGGGGGTGTTAGACGCTCCTAGGTAGGTTCGACTCCTACTACTTTCCGCCATTTATTTGCTCTCATCTTTTCGTACAGGACTCTCGATGGACGATGCGACCTTAGATAATTTGGCACCCAGCCAAGCTGTGCGCACACAGGCAGGCACAGAGCACATCCTCGCCAATGAAGTCCCGTTAGCCATTACTCTCAATGGCGTGAATCACGCGGTTATGATGGTCAGCCCCTATCAGCTGGAAGCTTTTATCATTGGATTTTTGTTAACCGAAGGCATCATTCTGCACCACAGAGATATTCACGACCTCGAGTTTATTAGTCAACAAAACGCCATCATCGCCAACGTCACGCTGGCTAATCGCTGCCATCAGCCGTGGCAGGAGCAAAGGCGCAATCTGGCTGGCCGTACCGGTTGTGGCTTATGTGGTATCGAATCGTTAGAAGCAGCTATCCCTAAGTTGCCACCTTTACCAACCAGCGAACTGCCCAATATCGACGCGCTGATGAGCCTGCGCGCGCAACTGCCTGCTTGGCAAAAACTGAATCAACATTGTGGCGCTCTGCACGCCGCTTTTTTTGCCAATATGCAGGGTGAAATCCAGCATGCCAGTGAAGATGTGGGTCGCCATAATGCGCTCGATAAACTATTAGGTTGGCATCACCGCCAGTCCAATCCGACTGGTATGATGTTAGTCACCAGCCGTTGCAGCATAGAGCTGATCCTAAAAATGGTGCGTACTTATAATCCTACACTTATCACCCTGAGCGCCCCTACTGTGTTGGCAGTCGAGCAGGCTCGGCACTATCAGCTCAACTTGATACACTTGCCCTATCAGCAGCAGCCCAGAGTCTATGCGGCGTCTGCCTGCTCTACTCTTGATTAAAAACGTATGTAAAGGATAGAAAGTGGAAATTTATTTAGTCGGCGGCGCGGTGCGCGATGCGCTGTTAGGCTTGCCCGTTGTTGACAGAGATTATGTTGTGGTGGGCGCCCTGCCGGAGCAGCTGTTAAAACTGGGCTATCAGCAAGTGGGCAAAGACTTCCCGGTGTTCTTGCATCCCAAAAGTAAAAACGAATACGCGCTAGCACGCACCGAGCGCAAAGCGGGATCTGGCTATACCGGTTTTATCTGCGAATTTGGCCCAGATATCACCCTGGAAGAAGACTTAAGCCGCCGCGATCTCACCATTAATGCCATCGCTCAAGATGAAGCTGGCGCCTTGTATGACCCTTATGGCGGCCAAGCAGACCTTGATTCGCGCACCTTGCGCCATGTATCCGATGCCTTTAGCGAAGACCCACTGCGCGTATTGCGCGTAGCACGCTTTGCCGCCCGCTTTCATCATCTAGGCTTTAGGGTGGCCGATGAAACATTAATGCTAATGCGCCAAATTGCCGCCAGCGGCGAGTTAAGCGCACTGACACCTGAACGAGTATGGAAAGAAACAGAAAAGGCCTTAGCCTGCGAGCAGCCACAGGTGTTTTTTGAAGTATTACGCAGCTGTAATGCGCTTGACGCCTTGTTCCCAGAACTGGAAAAACTATTTTCGCCCACCGAGGCCCATGCCCTGCAAGCCTTATGGCATGGCACCCAGCTCACCACCGAGTTAGCTTGTCGCTTTGCCGCCCTCACTTTGCAACTGGACGTGGCTGCGCTCACCGCTCTGTGCGAACGCAGCAAGGTGCCCACCGAGCATAAAGAGTTGGCGATATTAAGCAGTCGTTGGCACCAAATAATTCATTCGCTGCGAGAGCCAAACCGAGATGATGCAGAAGATATATTGGCGTTATTCCAAGCAACCGATAGCTGGCGCAGGCCCGAGCGCTTTGCGCAATTACTGTTGTGCGCTCAAGCGGATTGGCAAGCCAGTACCGCATTAGATTCAAGTACAGCATCTGCATCCTACCCGCAGCGCGCGCAATTGTGGCAGTGGTTTCAAGAGCTACAAGCCATTACTGCCGGTCCCTTTGTCGCCCAAGGACTGAAAGGCCCCGCCATTGGCGAGGCCATTAAACAAGCGCGATTAGCGCAACTACAGCTTTGGCTGACTTAAGCTGTCGGGCTCAC
Organism: Oceanisphaera sp. IT1-181; assembly: GCF_033807535.1. NCBI lineage: Bacteria > Pseudomonadati > Pseudomonadota > Gammaproteobacteria > Aeromonadales > Aeromonadaceae > Oceanisphaera > Oceanisphaera sp. IT1-181. Next base: position 412,067 of record NZ_CP136856.1, on the reverse strand, counting down.
ATGACTAGCCAGCCATCACCCAAATAAGCACGGCGCCTAGGCCTAATCGGTACAGCACAAACGGCAGTACGCCAATGCGGTTGATCAAGGCCAAGAACAGGTGAATACAGGCCAGCGCACTGATAAAAGACACCAGCACGCCTAAGCCCATCACCGACCAGGGAATGACTGCGCCTTCACTTAACAGACCCACGGCTTGGTGGCTGCCCGCTAAGAAGATAATCGGGATCGACATCAGAAAAGAAAAACGCGCGGCGGCGCTGCGGGTCAAGCCCAACATTAAGCCGGCGGTTAAGGTAATGCCGCTGCGTGACGTGCCGGGTATCAGGGCTATCGCCTGCGCGCAACCTAATAGAAAGGCGCCGCGCCAACCGGTTTGATATTCACTTTTAAGATATTGCGCGCGCCTGTCAGCCCACCATAACAACAAGCCAAATACTATGGTGGTGACGGCGATGACCCAGCCGGAGCGTAAGAAGTCTGAGATGAAACCACCAAACAAGACCCCGATAACACAAGCAGGAATAGTGGCCAAAATAATGCACCAAGCTAAGCGAGATTCCCCCGTCGCCGTTCGCCCTGCTAGCGAGCCCACCCAAGCGTGAGTGAGGCTGACCACTTCGACACGAAAGTAATACAAGACCGCCAACAAACTGCCCAAATGCACGGCCACATCAAAGGCCATGCCCTGATCCTGCCAGCCCAATAATACCGAGGGCAAAATCAAATGGGCCGAGCTAGAGATAGGTAAAAACTCTGTAAAGCCTTGGATCAACGCCAGTAAAATTACATGCACTTCCATCTGCTCACTCTCTTAGCCGCTAACGGTTTCATCTTAATGAGCGCAGATGACAATTTAATGACCGCTAAACTGCGCTTATCTCACCTTTATACTTTACGCGTTCTTAAAATCTCGACGCCCACACCGGCGGCATTCACTACGGCATTAGGCTTAGTAAGGCGCACTTTTACAAACTGCACGGCAAAACGGGCGAAGATTAGCTCAGCTACGCGCTCGGCCATGGTTTCTATCAGTTCAAATTGATGCTGTTCAGCATATTCGGTGACTAGCTGCGACAAGGTGGCGTAATCGAGCGCCTTGTTAATATCGTCATTTTGTGCAGCTGGCGCATTATCGTGACCCATTTCTAGATCAAAGCGCAGCTTCTGCTTAATGCCCTTTTCCCACTCATAAACGCCTATGGTAGTGAGCACTTCTAGGCCTTCTACAAACACTTTATCCATCGTCTCTATCTTCTGTTAAGCTGAGTAATATTCGGAATCGAGCCAAGCGCGCAGCACTCTAGCTGCTTAATTCTTAACTCGGTTTAAGCTCGCCATAGTAACGGATTGATCCCGAGGTATAAACCGCAATGACGGCCCTCATCTTCTTTATGATAGTGCTCGCCTACCTGGGGGGATCCATCTCCAGCGCCGTGCTGATCTCGCGCCTCTACCGCCTACCCGACCCCCGCAGCCACGGCTCTGGTAACCCGGGTGCGACCAATGTGTTGCGCACCGGTAATCGCAGCGCCGCGGTGTGGGTGCTATTGCTCGATATTATGAAGGGCACATTACCGGTTTATTTAGGATGGTTTTTAGAAATAGGGCCGCTGTATTTGGCCTTTATTGGCATGGCCGCCTGCTTGGGCCATATGTTTCCGCTGTTCTTCCACTTTCGCGGCGGTAAGGCGGTGGCCACAGCACTGGGCACGCTGTTGCCGCTCGGCATGGACATGGCCGGCCTGATGATGCTGACTTGGCTGGTGTGCTTAGGCCTGTTCGGTTATTCGTCGTTAGCCTCTTTGCTCACCGCCTTAGTGGCGCCGCTGTATGTCTATTTCATTAAGCCCGAATACACGCTCTCGGTGTCGTTACTGTCTTGCCTGATCATCCTACGCCACCACGGCAACATCAGCCGCCTCTATCACCGCCAAGAAAAACCGATGCTTGATAGATTTAAGCGCGAAGATAACACAGGTGAAGAATAGCGCCGAGCGCTAAGTGCTCAGCTGAAAACTAAACACCCAGAGCAAGACACAAGACCATCTTTGTAACGTGAGGCGCGGAAGAACACGGGGACGTAAAAAAAATCAAAAACGACAAGCGCGTATGGCTTGTAGGGTCTTAACCCAGTAAAAGTTCGTCCTTGGTTTTTATCTTAATTTTTCCGTGTTCTTCCGTGTATTCCGTGGCGAAAAATTCTTTAGTCTTTACGCCCTTTATTTAGCCGGGCGCTTAGTGCTCAGCGCTACTTTTATACCGCCGTTAACTCATCCAGCGGCCAACGCGGTCGTGCCCGTACTGCTAATGGCTCAATATCCCCGGCTTTTAAGCGCTGCAAACCGGCGAAGGCGATCATGGCGCCATTGTCGGTGCAATATTCATTGCGCGGATAAAAAGCTTCGCCATTTAAGCTCGCCATCAGCTCACTCAACTGTTCACGCAACGATATGTTAGCACTCACGCCACCCGCTACTACCAAACGATTCAAGCCCGTCTGTATCAACGCCCGCTTGCACTTAATAGCCAGCGTATCCACTACCGCTTGCTGAAAAGCATGGGCAATGTCGGCTCGAGTTTGCAGGCAGTAATTGCCAGCGGCAATTTCTGCGGCAATGGTGGTCGCGGTGGCGGTTTTTAGGCCAGAGAAGCTAAAGTCCAAGCCCGGCTTTGCGGTCATGGGTCGCGGAAAAACAAAACGCTTTGGTGTGCCCTGCTCTGCCAGCTTGGCTAGCCGTGGCCCGCCGGGGTAATCTAAACCCATCAGCTTGGCAGTTTTATCAAAGGCTTCACCGGCCGCATCGTCTACGGACTCGCCTAAGATTTCGTAACGGCCAATACCGTCCACGCGCACCAATAAAGTGTGACCGCCAGAGACCAACAGCGCCACGAACGGAAACTCAGGCGCGCGCTCTTCCAGCATGGGGGCCAGCAAATGACCTTCCATATGATGCACGGCCACTGCCGGCTTGCCCCACGCAAAAGCTAAGCTGCGGCCTATGGTTGCACCCACTAACAGCGCGCCCATTAAACCAGGGCCAGCGGTAAAAGCCACGCCGTCGATGTCGTCTTTGGTGCAGCCCGCATCTGCAAGTGCGGCTTCAATTAAAGGAATGGTTTTACGAATGTGGTCGCGGCTAGCAAGCTCAGGCACCACACCGCCATAGTCCGCATGCAGCGCCACCTGACTGTAGAGTTGATGGGCCATAATGCCGAGCTTATCGTCATAGATGGCAATGCCAGTTTCATCACAGGAGGTTTCTATACCTAATACACGCATGTTGGTCTTATCGCTGGACTATTGAACAAGAGGAGCTTATGTTACACTTCTAGTGGTTTTTTAACCAGCGGACCGCCTTCGGACTTTACTTTAGGTAAGGCTTCGGAGTAGAATTTCGCACCATTTTATAGTCAGACTGGTTTAATAAAAAATCAGTTAACCGAGGTGAGAGGCACATGCCAGTAATTAAAGTACGTGAAAACGAGCCCTTCGACGTAGCTCTGCGACGCTTCAAGCGTTCATGCGAAAAGGCCGGTATCCTGTCTGAAGTGCGTCGTCGTGAGCAATACGAGAAGCCAACTACAGTGCGTAAGCGCGCTAAAGCTGCCGCTGTTAAGCGTCATGCTAAGAAGCTGTCTCGTGAAAACGCACGTCGCATTCGTCTGTACTAACAGTTATTGATCTCATGTCCTTAAAAGACCAACTGTCTGAACAGCAAAAAATTGCTATGCGTGCCAAAAACAAGGCGCGCCTTAGTACGTTGAGAATGCTGCTGGCAGAGATCAATTTAAAAGAGATAGACAGCCGCGAAACCTTGAACGATGACGACGTCATCACCATAGTTACCAAAATGGTAAAACAGCGCAAAGACGCCGCCACTCTCTATGAGCAGGCCGGTCGCCAAGAGTTAGCTGATGGTGAGCTTCAAGAGATCGTGGTGCTGCAGGAATTTCTGCCGCAACCTCTCAGCGCAGACGAACTGGAAACTTTGCTCACTAATGCCATCGCCGCTAGCGGCGCTACTGGCATGCAAGATATGGGCAAAGTAATGGCGGTGTTAAAGCCGCAAATCCAGGGGCGTGCAGATATGGGCAAGGTAAGCGCGAGCATTAAAGCCAGACTGGCTTAAGGGTTTACGTTTTATCTTACCAACGGGCCGTGCCTCTTTTAGATGCACGGCTTTGTTTTTTTCGCTACCCCGGTGAATAATGTCAGGCAGAATCCCCCAATCTTTTATCGACGACTTGTTGGCCAGAACCGACATAGTCGATCTTATCGATCAGCGGGTTAAGCTGAAAAAAGCAGGCAAAAACTACCAAGCCTGTTGCCCCTTCCATAATGAAAAATCCCCCTCCTTTACCGTTAGTCACGAAAAACAGTTTTATCACTGCTTTGGCTGTGGCGCGCACGGCACTGTGCTGGGTTTTTTAATGGAGTACGATGGCCTAGAGTTTCTGGATGCCATAGACGAACTGGCCGGCATGCACGGACTCACGGTGCCGCGAGAAAATGCCCATTCATCACAAACACCTCAACAACAAGCCGCCGCCAAGGCCATACGCCAAGACTTATACGCCCAGCTAAATGACATCAGTCGTTTTTATCAAACTCAGCTGCGCCAATCACAAACCGCCATTCAATACCTTAAAAAACGCGGCCTAAGTGGCGAAGTGGTTAAAAGCTTTAATATTGGTTATGTGCCAGACCTTTGGGATGCGGTGAAGCGCCAATTTGCCGGTAACAACGAGGCAGAAGGGCAACTCATTGAAGGCGGTATGCTCATAAAAAGCGAGAATGGTCGGGTTTATGACCGTTTTCGTGATCGTATTATGTTCCCCATTCACGACCGCCGAGGCCGGGTGATCGGCTTTGGTGGTCGAGTATTAGGGGATGGCACGCCTAAGTACTTAAACTCGCCGGAAACGCCGGTATTTCATAAAGGCCGCGAGCTGTACGGCTTATATGAAGTACGCCAAGCCCACCGCAATCCAGAGCGCATCTTGATTGTTGAAGGTTATATGGACGTGGTGGCATTGGCGCAATTTGGCATCGACTATGCCGTAGCCAGCCTAGGTACCGCCACCACGCCCGAGCATTTGCAGCTATTGTTTCGCACCACGCGCGAAGTGATCTGTTGCTATGACGGCGACCGCGCTGGCCGCGAAGCCGCCTGGCGCGCACTGGAAAATGCTCTACCCTTGTTACAAGATGGCCGCAGCTTAAAGTTTGTTTTTTTACCCGATGGTGAAGATCCCGACAGCTTAGTGCGCCAATTAGGCGCCGAGAATTTTGGCAAGCTGTTAGATGAGGCGCAAAACTTTGGTGACTTTTTGTTCGAGCGGCTTGGGCAAGATGCCATGGCGGGCGATGCAGGCCAGCATGAACTGGCCAATCAAGCCGCGGTCGCCATCTTAAAAGTACCAGAAGGCTTTAGCCGTGAAGGCTTGATCACGCAGTTATCTCGCCAGCTTAATTGGGGAGAAAATGAGCGTCGAGTGCGGGAATTATTTAGCCGTTTGCAGCAAGAAACTAAGCCTGCCAGCACGCCTGCGCGCCCCAAGAGCAAAAAGATTAAGCTGACCCCTATTCGCCGCGCCATTGCCCTTGTGCTACAATATCCGGCTGCCGCTGCGAGTTTGCAAACAGCAGACACCGAAGAGGTGGCTTTGCTACCGTTAGCAGGCATAGATCTACTGCAAATGCTGTTGGCCCAAGTACAAGGCCAGCCTTTGATGACCACAGCGCAATTACTCGAACATTGGCGTGGACACAGCTCAGCGCCCGCATTGGCTCGCTTGGCCATGGCCGACGAGTTGTTTGCAGGAGATCAAATAGAACAAGAATTAAAAGATACATTTGCGGTATTAATCGAAGATTATTTCGCGACCCGTATTGAGGCGCTGCAACAAAAAAGCAGCCAAAGCGGTCTAACTACCGCAGAAAAACAAGAATTGATGCTACTGCTTAGCGAAAGCAAAGCCAGTAGGAACTAACAAACAGAAAAAACTGAACATTGAAAAGGGGCGCTTGCGTCCCAATATAGATATTTAAGCCTGAAATACGGCCATTTATGGGTAATTAGACCCAATTAACGCTGCAACACACTCTCCGAACATCAAGGCTGGAGTGTTAGCAAGCACACCAACGCAAAAAGCATTGGTCAAGTTTTGTTATAATCGGCTATTTGTGCGCCACTAGTTATTACTTTTTAAGTACTAGTGTGCCTCATTGCTTACACCCTCTTGCACTATCTAAATCGGACGAGTTCTATGGAGCCAACCCCTCAGTCACAGCTTAAACTTCTCGTTGCCAAAGGTAAAGAACAGGGCTACCTGACTTATGCCGATGTTAACGATCATCTTCCTCAAGACATTGTCGACTCAGATCAAATTGAAGATATTATTCAAATGATCAATGACATGGGCATTCAGGTGGTAGAAACCGCCCCCGATGCCGATGACTTAATGATGTCTGAAACCTCGGCCGATGAAGACGCCGCCGAAGCCGCCGCTCAAGCACTGGCTTCTGTAGAGTCTGAAATTGGTCGTACTACCGACCCTGTGCGTATGTATATGCGCGAAATGGGCACGGTTGAACTATTGACCCGTGAAGGCGAGATTGAAATCGCCAAGCGTATCGAAGAAGGCATTAACCAGGTACAAAGTTCGGTGTCTGAATACCCGGCCACCATTACGACCTTGTTAGACCAATTCGACCGTTTTGAAGCCGGTGAAATCAAACTTACCGACATCATCACCGGCTTTCTCGACCCGGACGCCACCGAGCCTGCAGCCCCCATGGCCACGCACATTGGCTCTGAGTTAAGCGAAAAAGAGAAAGAAGAAGACGACGAAGAAGATAAAGAGGATGAAGAGGATGAGGAAGAAGTAGATACCGGCCCCTGTCCTGAATTAGCACGCGAAAAATTTAGTGTGCTGCGTGAGCAGTACGAAATTATGCGTGGCGTTATTGACAGCAAAGGCCGAGCTTCCACAGAAGCCGCGAAAGAAATTACCGAACTGGCTTATATCTTCCGTGAATTTCGCCTGATCCCTAAGCAGTTTGACCGCTTAGTCAATGCCATGCGCGATACTATGGTCCGCGTACGCGTTCAAGAGCGCTTGATCCTTAAGCTGTGTGTTGAACAGTGCAAGATGCCAAAGAAAACTTTCGTACAGGCTTTTTCTAAAGACGAAAGTAATCCTGAGTGGTTTAACACTCTGCTGGCCACCGGAAAAACTGCCTGGGCTGTGCGCTTAAACGACGTAGCCGAAGATGTGCTGCGCTCGATTGGCAAGCTCAGAATCGTTGAAGAAGAAGCGGATCTGACCATACTGCAGATTAAAGATATCAACCGTCGCATGAGCATAGGTGAAGCCAAGGCTCGCCGTGCTAAGAAAGAGATGGTTGAAGCTAACTTGCGTCTGGTTATCTCTATTGCCAAAAAATACACCAACCGTGGTTTGCAGTTCCTCGACTTGATCCAAGAAGGCAACATCGGCTTGATGAAAGCGGTGGATAAGTTTGAATACCGTCGTGGTTATAAGTTTTCAACTTACGCCACTTGGTGGATCCGCCAGGCCATCACCCGCTCTATTGCTGACCAAGCGCGCACCATTCGTATTCCGGTGCACATGATTGAGACCATCAACAAGCTCAACCGTGTATCCCGCCAAATGCTGCAAGAGATGGGCCGTGAAGCGACGCCAGAAGAACTGGCACACCGCATGATGATGCCAGAAGACAAAGTACTCAAGGTGCTGAAAATCGCCAAAGAGCCGATCTCCATGGAAACGCCAATTGGTGATGATGAAGACTCCCACTTGGGTGATTTTATCGAGGACACCACCTTGTCGTTGCCTGCGGATCAAGCCACCAGCGAAAGCCTGCGTAACGCCACTAAAGACGTGCTCTCTGGCCTTACCGCCCGTGAAGCTAAGGTCTTGCGCATGCGTTTCGGTATCGACATGAATACCGATCATACGCTGGAAGAAGTGGGTAAGCAGTTTGACGTAACCCGTGAGCGTATTCGCCAAATTGAAGCTAAGGCGCTGCGTAAATTACGCCACCCTAGCCGCTCAGAAGTACTGCGCAGCTTCCTCGACGAGTAAGCAATACCAGTCTCGAATAAAGAGTGAATACCACACCAAAAAGGGCGCAACAGCGCCCTTTTTCTTTGCCTGATTTTCGTTCGCCCAATCTCTTTGTAAAATATTGTACCAACTGCTTAAAAATCAAACTGATATCAGCCCACCCGACTAGACAGCAAGAGCCGCTTTACCTATAATCTCACCACTTTTGGCCCCTTAGCTCAGTTGGTTAGAGCACACGACTCATAATCGTTAGGTCCCCAGTTCAAGTCTGGGAGGGGCCACCATATACAGCAAGGGTTAGCAGGTTAATATCTGCTAACCCTTTTTTGTTGCCTGCACTCCTATGATAAAGAGTGGGTCAAGTAACACCAATCTGTAAAACTAACAGAGCATATTATCCTACTTCGCAAGACTGCCGAAGCCCTCTTAGCTGAAGATACGGGCGGCTAAAAACACATATTTTCATTTTTTATCGTTCTTCATAACTTCATGAGTTAGTAAGGAAAACTGTCATTACAAGAAACAGTACCAAGCGGAATCCCTTATACTTATAGCCCCACTACATCGAACCTCAACTCCACAAAAAATAACTAAACTAGCCCGATTAGAGAGGCAGCCATTGAAGTGATACATTTTGCAACCACTGTTGCAACAATGCCCGCTGATGACGTTGCATAAAGGCGATATAAGGTTGTAGTTGGCCACTGTGTTGCAGATTTACAGCCGTGTCGTGTTGCTTACTCGGATATGCTTGTGCGGTTGCACGGGTAGTGAACCAAGTAAACTTAGGCACGGCAATGTGGCTAAAGCCTTCGCTCATAGCAATGTGTAAACCTTTTGGGTCTAAGTCACCAAAGTATTTTAACGGCCCGTAAGCCCCCTCTTTCCAGCGCTTAAGTAGCTTGGCACGACCTTGGCTGTAATGTGCATCACCGCGGTAAATCACCAAACTAGTGGCGCCCAACGGTAAATTAAAGCGTGCAAACTCGTAGAAACAATCAAGATTTTCAACCCGACATTCCGCACCTGATTTAAGAATAAATAGTGAGGTAGTGTTCCCCGAGAGCGTTAACGATAGTCTGCTGCGGAGGCTGAAGGTTCACAACGAGGGGTGGCGCTTCTCCTACACCAAGCTCATGAATGCCACCGAAGCACTGAAATACCCAGCGAGCAGTAGGGTTTTGACTCGGCTTATTTTTCATGTCGGGGAAAGTCAGGTCTTTCTGCCGCAGAGACTGGCGGATCCGGTGCTCTAACGCAGCGTAAACCATCAGACTACAGGTCATGATCATCAACAATGCCTCGATGCGCTCTGGCTTTTTCAGAAACAGAGAAGAGACCATAAAGTCAGGGCTTTTCAAGAATCGGAAGCCGCGCTCAACAGTCTGTTGAGACTTATAGGCGGCAAGCAGCTCAGCCATATCAAGATCATCGCTCATGTCGTTGGTGGCTAAGATAAAAATGCCTGATTGCTCGTTGGCCTTAGCGACTTTTTTGAGACAAGTCACGGCCTGTCCGGTAAGAAGGTAATCGATACTATCCGGAGCTTGACCTTTTTTAGGTCGGCCTTTGCCACTAAAGGCTGGGCGGGCTATTGATGCGCCATCTTCTATCCGTAACACACTGAGCCCGTTGCAAAAGTCAGTCAATGCTTGTTCGGCATCTTGCTGGCAGGCAAAGACTTTTTTACATAGCTTTTGGAACTGCTTGAGCTCTTGAGTACCCGTTTTAAGCAGGTTCTTGATAACGGTCTTTTGTTCCTGATGCGTTGCCTGCTCACTACGCACCATCAACCAACGTTGGGGAACGCCGGCATAGTCAGCCTCGAGCCAGTAGCCATAATAGCCCTCTCCCAGCGCTGCCAGCTGGTCTGTTTTGAGGGACGAGACGGCGTGCTTTGAGTCTTTTAAAGTCATTGGCACACGGGTAACAAACAATTGATTTTGCTGATGTAACGCTAAGATAGACTCCGCGGTATACAAGGCGGCATCACCGATAAAGTAACGGCTTTGTTGAGCCGACTTTAAAGACTGGACGTGGTGGCGAATGACGTCAGAAAAGGCCCTCTGATCATTGGTATTCCCGCTCATCGCCTGCATATACACGGGGATTCCGGCTATATTTTCGCAAATGAGCTCCAGCACCACTTGGTTCAGCTCGGGCCGATGATCACGACTGTAGCCTTTAACGAGCTGGATACCTGCTGCATCTTCATCCTGAGCATAAGTCCCATCCACATGAAAACTGGTGATATCAAGGTGAACGGCGCTGCTCTTCAAACCCAACTGTGTGACGACTTGTTCGGCCATGGCTTGATAGAGCAGGGAAACATCGGCATCAAACAGCGCATCAAGGCACCGGCCTAGCGCATCATCATTAAGGTGTTCAGGTAATATCCCCGGACGCAGTAGGCGCTCGGTAGGCTTGTCGGCGAAAAACTGGGGCACCATGTGTAAGGTGCGACTATGAAAGCCTAAGCCATTGATTATCATGGCAACAAGGGCTTCGCCATGGGTGACATAATGCTCCGCCTGCTTCGGCAGGATAGCGTCAACCATCCGTGCCAGCCCGAGCTCACGGCACATTCCAGCCACTAGGCCTAGATGGTCGAGATTCTTGATGCGATAAGAAGGAGTGGTCATGATACTGCCGCCAAATAGAAGTAATAGGATCAAACTGGCGGATCCATGTCAAGAAAAACAAATCAGGAAATTAGGTGCGGAATGTCGGTTCAACCACTACTATTTCTGAGTATTGCTCTACTGCCAGCTCGCTTTGGTCTTGGTCAATTATTTGAATGTTATCTAAGTGCAGCACTCGCTGTTCACGGGGCTTAATCCGTACTGATTTATGCTCGGCTGTGCCTAACTTAGCCTGTTCTAAACTTGAGACTTTCATGTCGGCCACTAGTGGCGCTAAGCCGAGCAAGACTAAACGCATTTCAATAGCTTGGATTAGTTCCGCGTTATAACCATATTCTACGTCACTGTTGGCTAACGGAACGACGGAATGCAGCAGTAAGTCTTGCGCTTCGCACCAAGCTAATATACTCAGATCCGCTCCCTTAAGCTTTCGTATTACACGACTTTTATACTGCAGCTTACTACTTAGTAAGTGCAGTAGCTTACGTTCACGAGGGGTCAAATCACGGTTCATGCTGCTTGATACCTCACTTCTATATCTTCAATGATCTGTAAGTGGTTAAACCGACTTTCTTGTCGCTCTGCACGCGTTAAGCTAAATAACTGTTGCTCGTGGCGCGGCAAGGTATTGTATTCGGCTAGCACTTGAAACAGCCAGACTTCTGGCGACCATTGCAGCTGCTGTTCGACTAAAAAGACCAAAGCCGAGGGTGGCTGTATTGCTTCACACACATGAATAAAATAGCGCATGGCATCTTCTTTTAGCTGTTGCTGTCGTGCCTCTACTACTTGCTGCTGCGCTGATATATTCACAGCGGCAGCGGTCACACTCACTACCTCTGTTTTGGCTTTAATAGCTAGTTCGCGATACAAGGTATGTACCAAATTTACCAATTCGGGTTGCTGCTCGGGTTTATCTAGCGCCACTGCCGCCGCAGGCACAATAGGCGCTGCATAATTCACTAAAGTGGGCACCTGGCTACGATAAGAGTAATCGCCCACCATAAAGCTGGGGTGTTCACGTAAGAAGCCGACCATATTCAATACTAGCAAGCTTCGTTCTTGCTGCTCGCGAAAACGGGTCATTAGTTCCACTAAGCGCTTTTGCACTTCCAGCAAGCTTCCTTGGTGCGCACTCATTTGTTGCTGTAATCGCGTCACCAAAATTTTTCGCAGTGCCGGATTGTTGGCGGCCAGTTCAATCAACTCATCAAAATCAATTAACGACAAGCCATCGATTAACCGATTTATTTGCTGCTGGGCTCGGTTATTTTCACGGATCTTGTCGCTTAAGTTATTAACAAAACCAAAGTTGCTGTTAAGCCGGTGCCACAAACTAAAAATTGCCTCCTCAAATTGAGAAGTTAAATCATACACCGCCTCGTCTATGCGCAACATTTGGCTATCTACTCGCAGGCTGTCGCCTGTACGCTGTGCTTCCCGTAACCCTTCAACGAAGCTATGAATGCTCATCAGCTTATCGGCGATATCGGCATGAATAGCACGGCGGCTTTCATCGGTCACCAAGGCGGCCACCAACTGGGTTACTGGGTGGCGCAACTTTAAAGCTTGGCTATCGTCGGGTTGGTATAACACTCGCGCACTAATAAGCCGCCGCAAGGTGCGTTCACTTACTGTGCTCGGATCTATACCACCAGCTAAATAGCCTTGCATCAGTAGCTTGGCGTTATCGCCAATCAGCTTTAAGCGCTCAGTGCCCACTTCGAACAAGTTACTGACATGATGTTTGTTGTCATTAAATTTGGCCATTACAACAGCTCCGTTTGCCGAGGGCTGTCATCGAGCGGGATGTTTTCTTCGTCTCTAATAAAACGCACTAGATCGAGTAAATAATCTATTTTTCCAGTGACCGTAAAGTATAAACGGTGACCATGGGGTTGAATAAGATAACCGTGCTCTACTAAGCGTCGGGCAATTTGTTTGGCTTGTGCATCAACCGAGTCTGCACTTGAGCCAAAAAATTTATCATTGGCAAGATCTTGTAAACGCTGACGCAAACTGGGGTTATCTTCAGTTTTTACAATGAGCTCTTGCAGTTTTAAAGTATCGTCGGCGCTTAATACAGCATCACTGCCCATGGCCTCTTGCACATAAGCAAGCCATTCAAGCAGGGGCAATAAGGAACTCATCACCACCGCCAGCTGTTGCTTTAAATGCGCTCGTGCAGGGTCGTCGATATCACGATAGGCCAAAAAATACACGCTGTGATCATGGTTTGCAGCCAACCGTCGATTCAATGGTTTTAAGTACTCATCAATGCGCTCACGCACTTCGTCGTCCTGTAACTTAGCAAATAGCTCTTCGTAGGTAATGGCGCACACAAACTGGCCAGCTAACATGGTTTCCAGTAACGGACCCAGCAACATCATGCTTGTACCTCCTGCGCCTTAGCACTGAGCTGCAGTTCTTGTAGCTTCTTTGATAGTTCAGAAACTCGGGGTTTAATACGCTTTAGTTGCCCTTTATTGGGCTGATCTAGGTGCGGCTCTATTAAATATCTATGCTTAAACAACAGCAGCACCTCTGACTCGGCGTTAGGAAAGGCGCCTAAAATATTGATGTTATTATGGTCGCAGGCATCAAATAGCTTTTCAACGTTGTGGTATGCCAAGGTACCAATTTCATCAATCGGCCAATGAATTGTTACGCCAGCCGCCTCAGGCCTTAGTAAGCGGGTAAAGGCCAATAAAAATTTACATAAGATCAAGTAGGCCATGCCATTACTCGATGAGTCGGTTAGCTGGCGGTCGTTACGGATCACCACCGACTCGCCGTTTTCAATTAAATTAAGCTGCAGCTTTAACAAAGACTCAATACTGTACTCTTGATTGGCTTTAAGTAATTCGGCCACATCACTGACACGCTCTAAATACTCGCTGGATGGAATAAGATCACCAGAGCTTTGCCATTGTCGATAATAATAAGTCATTTCTTTTAACGGTTGCCAAAAGCCCAGTTCATCAATGGTTGAGCTGATTTTAACTTCCGCTTTATCAATGCCATCCAGAATTAATTCATCGCCTACCGCTTGGGTTAAACGGCGACTATAGTCACTCACTCGCTTATGAATATCGTTAAACACGGTAAAGAACTTAAATAAGGCATCACCTATGGTTCTGCCCTGCTCAAGGGTTTGCTGTTGCTTAGCTTCTAGTACGCTAATAATGTCGGCTAACGTATTTACTCGGGCTTGCATATCCGGAGCTTCGCCCAGGGCGGGATTTAACTTTGTTCATATTTCAACCAAATATAATATTTTGGGTGATATTCACCCGACCAGCATACTAACCCATGATTAAAGAAGGATCATTAGCTTCTATATTCGTATGAAAACCATACAATTAAACCTTGCAAAATGTGTGAGATCTCACCCTGGAGCTTCGCCTAATTGGGAGAAAGCATCTTCCATAAAGCGCACAAATTGTAAATCAGCATCTTTGCGAATATCCGCCTCTAATGCGTTCACTCCGTCTTCTAACCGCTTAGCCAGTTTTTGTTGCTCGTCAAGCAACTGATGGGCTCGGGCTATTTGTTCGCTAACATCGCCCCGCTCAAGTCCCGCCATGGTTTCTGGTGACGGCAACCGCCCGGCATTTGGCAAACCTGCCATGCGCGACACTACGGCCTGTAAACTTTGCACGCGCTTTTCGACTTTCTCTAATTGTGCCGTTAACTCAATAAGCTGGGTACGGTTTACTTGTTGTTTAGCGTTATATTCTGTCTCATGCTGCACTAAGGCCGCGGTTGCTGTACGCAATTGCTGTTGTGCCAACTGCTCGGTGTGCAACCAAGTGGGCCGCAAGCCCAGCCAAGTGACGTTCATAAACTGCTGATAAGTACTAAAGGCGTCCCCTTGGTTACTAATATCCCGGATACCCTGCTGTAAGCTGGCGATTTGCAGCTTAAGCTGGCGTAGCCTTTGGTCATCTACGCCCTGCTCCGCCAACTTGGCGCTAAACGCCTGTTCCAGCTCTTTGTTTCGCTCTTTATAACTGACGTCTAAGCGAGAACTTTCCTTATTTAAGTCATCAATGGCCTCTTGCAGCATTTGCTGGCGCTCTTGAAAATCTGCGGTTTGCTCTATTGCCCGCGCGGCTTGCTCGGCTTCAAGTTCAGCTAAGGCGGTGTGCTGTTGTTGCTTTAGCTGCTCTAACTGCAGCTGTAATTGTTGAATACGCTGTTGAATGGTTTTTTTACGTGCTTGATCCAACTGCTTATGTTCATGAGTTAAGCGCTGTTTATGATCTCGGGCAAACTCCACATCACGCACCAGACTGCGTTCTTGTAACTGTGCCGCATCCAGTGCTTGTTGCTGACCTTTGGCCTGCTCTACGGCTTTTGTTAAGGCTTTTTCGGTATCGCTAAGCTGCACCTTTTGGCGCTGCCACTGGGCACTGGCTTGCTCAAGCTGCTCACGCACTCGCTCTTCGGTAAGGGCATAATCTGGCAGCTCAATGGCGTGTAAGTCTAGCTGTACGCCAAATACTGAGTGGAGTGCAGGATTGGCCGGCAAGACAGCTTCACGCAATTGCGGCGCTAAGTCGGTGCGTTGCAACAAGGGCTCGGCTAGCACCCGACCAAAGCTATGCTGCCAGTGCTCTATATGTTGTGATAAAAACTGCTGTAAGCTCCCAGAAACTGGCTCTAAACGCTGACCCAACTGTTCAAGATGCAGTTCTCCTTGCGCTACGGCGCTACGTGCTGCTTGTTCATGCTGAGCGCTTTTTTCGCGCAGACTAAGAGCCTCAGTGAGAGCATGTTGCTGTTTACTCACCAACTTTGCTTGGTCGTCCAGCTGTGCTTGGGTTTTTTCTAAGCGCAGATCCGCTAGGTTGCGCTGCTCAAGCTCGTCGACATTCAGCATCGACCATTCAACTTGAGCTTGCTTTGCCGCCCGCTCATTTTGAAGCGGGGTCAGCCGAGCTTCGTACTGGCTGTGCAGCGCAGTTTGTTGGTGTAACCCAGCTTGGCTTAGGGCCTTAGTGGCTTCTAATTCATCTTGATGAAGTCGCTGCTGCTGTGCGGTGTGATCTTTGATACTTTCCTGGATCTTAGCGTTTGCCTGCTGTAGCTGCTGCGCGAGTTGCAATTGGTGTGCTTGTAATTCTTGCACGACACCTTGGTGCGCGGCTGTCATTAGCTGATAATGCTGCTCAAGGCCTTGTAGCTCGTTACGGCGCTCGGGCAATTGTATTAATTCGCGGCCAATGCGCTCCATATCCGCATCGCGGTAGGCATCGTATTGAATTTGCGCGTCTGCCAGTTGTCGTTGACTTTTATCTAGATCCGTAGCTGCATCATTTTTCTGTTCGCGCAACCTACTGCGAGCTTGTTCATAGCTGCTACCAGCCTCACTGATTGCCCGTTTTAGCGCTTGAAGGCCAGCTTCTGTATCTGCTTTGTGTTGTCGCTGTTGGCTAAAGCTGGTGTCTACCAAGTCTTTTAAATGCCAAAGCAGGGCTAAGTTTTCTATACGCTCGGCACTTACCCGTTCAATATCTGTCAACGATTGCTGCAGTTTATCCATCTTCATAAACTGCTTAAGATCTCGCAACCAGCTACGGATTTTGTCGCCGGTCATGGTGTTAGTCGGATGCTGATAGCCATCTTCTTCCAGAATGGCCGCCAACATACTCTTTAGTGTGCTCATTTTGCCTTCTTTGGCATGTACCGCTGACACTAGCTTTTCCATATGGCGTAAATTGTGTTTATCGTCAGCCAAGCCATAGCGCGCAGCCAATTGGCGAAGTCTTAAATTTTCACTACGGCTGCTTCGATCGTTTTTAATATCATTAAGAATAATATTACGATATTCGGTAGTACTGGACATTTTAGCCGTTATATCAATACCGAGGGACCGCATTGCTTGTGTCCAGTCGCGGTATTCACGGGCTACGACTCCGTCTTTTTTTTCTAGCAAATAATGTTCAGGCTGATACGGCGCATCCACGAAGCGATAATCAATGCCATCGACACGCTTAGTGAGTACTACCTGAGCTGCACCATGCTGGGGTCGCTGGTATTCATAAATCACATAGCTGTTTTTATGGGGCAGATAATATTTATCGAAACTTAACCGGGTGCGCGGCACCACTTTATTAGGCTGCTCTCCATAAAATACAGGGATCATTCGCTGCAAAGTCGTTTTACCAGAGGCATTATCGCCGCAAATATTGGTATGACCATCTAACTCTAATTCTACCACTCCAGGCATATGTCCATGGATCATAATAACTTTCAGTAATTTCGCCATTTGCATCCTAAGGTATCCTTTTTAATTAGGGCCTGACTTTTTTAGAAAAATAGAGTTAGTGCGCGCCAACGTTCGTATTATTTAGCTAATCACTATAGTTGTCCGGACACAAGTAATAAACAAGTGGCAGCGACCAGTTATAAACACGCATAAAAAAAGCCGCTACTTAGGTAGCGGCTTTTTGCTCTGTGCAGTATTAATTCATCGACAATGGCTTACTTGGCCAGCAGCTCTTGGCGCACGATCTCGGCGCCGGCACTTAAGGCGTGTAGCTTGCCTCTTGCTACAGCACGAGACAAAGGTGCCATGCCGCAGTTGGTAGAAGGATACAGCTTATCCGCATCCACAAACTGCAGGGCGCGGCGCAGGGTAGCGGCCACTTCTTCTGGGGTTTCAATAACATTGGTGGCCACATCAATGGCGCCCAGCATTATCTTTTTACCACGGATCAGCTCTAACAGTTCGATAGGCACATGAGAGTTTTGACATTCCAATGAGATAATATCGATGTTAGATTTTTGCAGTCTTGGGAACACTTCTTCGTACTGGCGCCACTCTGAGCCCAGCGTCTTTTTCCAATCGGTATTGGCTTTAATGCCGTAGCCATAGCAAATATGCACGGCAGTTTCGCACTTAAGACCTTCTATGGCTCTTTCTAACGCGGCAATGCCCCAGTCGTTCACTTCATCAAAAAACACGTTAAATGAAGGCTCATCAAACTGGATAATATCCACACCCGCCGCTTCTAACTCTTTGGCTTCTTGGTTGAGGATGGCAGCAAACTCCCAGGCTAGCTCTTCGCGACTTTTATAATAATCGTCATAAAGGGTATCTATCATGGTCATGGGGCCGGGCAGCGCCCACTTGATCGGTTGCTTGGTTTGCTGGCGTAAGAACTTAGCGTCTTCCACAAACACCGGCTTTTGGCGGCTCACCGGACCCACTACCATAGGCACGCTGGCCTCGTAGCGGTCACGAATTTTTACGGTTTTGCGCTGCTCAAAATCCACGCCATTCAAGTGTTCAATAAAAGTCGTCACAAAGTGCTGACGGGTTTGCTCGCCGTCACTGACAATATCAATGCCGGCGTGCTGCTGCTCTTGCAGCCACACGCGCAGTGCATCTTGCTTGCCTTCAACTAACTCTTCACCTTCTAGTCGCCAAGGTGACCAAATTTTTTCCGGCTCTGCCAACCATAAAGGTTTAGGTAAACTGCCTGCCGTTGATGTAGGTAATAATTTTTTCATAATAAGTACCGTTTATATTTTCGTTAATTATAAAGACCGAACTTAAGAAGCGTAGCTAGCGGACCATTCTTCAAGAATCGCTTGATAGGGCTTGATGAAGTTTTCTTCCGTAAACTTCCCTTGAGCCACTGCTAACTGATTACGCTCTGCTCGATCATAAACAATTTGCGTTGATGAAAAATCTAAATTATTTAAATTTGGCTGATAGATTTTTCCAGCGGTAGCGTTCGCATTATAAATTTCTGGGCGGTAAATTCGTTGGAACGATTCCATGGTGCTGATTGTGCCTATCAGCTCAAGATTGCTGTAATCGTTTAACAAGTCACCAAAGAAATAGAACGCCAACGGTGCAGCACAATGAGGCGGCATAAAGTAGCGCACTTCAAAGCCCATCTTCTTAAAGTAGGTTTCAGTTAACGATGACTCATTAGGCTGATATTCAACACCTAAGGTAGGATGCTGATTTTCAGTCTGATGATAGGTCTTATTATCTGAAACACTGAGGCAGATTACCGGCAGTTTCTTAAAGTTTTGCTGGTAAGTATCTGAGCTCAAAAAGTATTGGAAGAGTTTGCCATGCAGATCACCAAAGTCCTCTGGAATACTAAATTTAGCTTGGCCTTTATTATGATCCAACAGCAAAACGCTAAAGTCATAATCTCGCACATAAGAGGAAAAGTTATTGCCTACAATGCCTGCAATACGTTGCTTGGTGATGTGATCAACAATATAGGTCTGCAAGATTTCAATGCTAGGAAAGGCAATCTCATTGCCCTGTACCTTCATATCAACGGAAATGATTTCCAGCTCTACAGAGTAACGATCGGCCTTGGGGTTATCCCAGTGTGCTAGGGCGTTGAAACGATTGTTGATCATCGCTAAGGTGTTGCGCAAATTTTGTTGACGACTCTCGCCTCTGGCCAAGTTGGCAAAGTTAGTAGTAATGCGCGAGTTGTCTGAAGGAAGATAATTTTCGTCGAAATTAATGCTGTTGATAGCGAAGCTAAAGTCGTTGCTCATGATGTTTGGTATCCCTTTTCCGGCAATAAAACCTGAAGGTGTGCTGGCTGTTGCTGGGCTTACCGATTGCTCTGGCCAGTAGTCTGCACAGTCTGTTTTGGTTTATAGCTAATTAATAATCCACTGTAATGCTCTTGGCAGTCTGGATGTCTAGAGCTGCGAATAGCTATATTTATACGCGGATGGTGGCATGAACAAAAGTGATATTATTTCATCAATGCATGAGTAAACGTCATGAGTAACGCCAATCTATGCTCTCTTAGGCAAACGGTATGTCACCTTCACAGCTTGGAGTCGCTTGCAGATGCAGCTGTATCTGCACGAGAGCGATGTCGATGGCGCCGCCAATAAAGCGAAAACCGCCCCTTCGCGGCCATGATGTGGATGGTAGTATTACTATCGGATAGCCCCTTCATCTATCCGTAAGGTCAATGAACCACGATTGCAGAAGTGTGTGAGTTGCAAGGAAAACTGAGTTATTACCTAACATCCTGAGCCTGAGCAATGAAATCGCTTAGGTAATTAATCTGCTCTTCGCCTTTTCGTATCCCCACAAAAATCTGTTTTTTAACTCCCTGTTTACCGAGCCGGAGACTTTTAATGGCCATGGTTTTAGCGAATTCATCCACCAACCAACCCGGCAAGGCACACACACCTCTACCGGCTGCCACCATTTGTAACATTATTTCCGTGGTTTCGATGGTCTTGTGTTTTTTGACGGTGCACTTAGCAGGATTTAAAAAATGACTGTAAATATCCAACCGCTCAGGCTCTACCGGATAGCTAAATAACACCTCTTCACTTAGCTGCTCGGGCATGATGGAGTCTTGCATGGCAAGGGGGTGAGATGATGCAACGACCAGCCTATGTTCATAGTCAAATACCGGTATAAACGTCAAATTAGGTTTATATAAGGGATCAGGTGTGACCAGAATATCTATCTCGTAGCTATGGAGAGCACCCAGACCGCCGAACTGAAATTCCTGCTTCACGTCAATGTCCACGTTTGGCCATTTATCAAGATAAGGTTCAATCACTCTTAACAACCATTGATAGCAAGGGTGGCATTCCATGCCGATGCGCAGTGAACCCATTTCGCCTTTCACTATCTGACTCAATAGCAGCTCAGTGTGTTTAAATTGCGGCAATACCCGACTGGCCAGCGTTAATATTTGTTCACCTGCATGAGTAAGACGTAAGCTTCTGCCTTCTTTTTGCCAAACAGGAGTTTTTATCTGGCCTTCTAATTTTTTGATGCTGTGGCTCAATGCAGACTGAGACAAGTTTAGCGACTCAGCCGCTTGGGTTAACGTTCCTTGCTCTTTTATTGCTGCCAGTACTTCAAGGTGAAACCGCTCTAACATCACATAACTCCTGTCTTTTGCTCTTAATACCATGAATATAATTCATGGGTTATTGCAAATCCATTATTACTTTCATTGTTAAAGCCTGATTGAAAATTGGTTAAAATACCATCACCCTTGCCAAGATATCTACCCTGTCCTCTGCACTAGGGATAACGTCACAGATTAAGAAAAATAGTAGATCGAACAGGGAATAGTCGATTTTAGCGTTATTACGTCGGGTTTTCAGCTCACCAAAGTACTCAGAAAAGGCATCAACGTTCATTGTTGTCCGACAAAAGGGAGTATCAGATCACAATGTAATCTGTGGATCAAACAAAGCGACATTGTTTAAAAAACGTTCGTTACCTCACCCTAAAGGGGAGTTCTGGGCTTGCCAGCGCTGCCCTTAACAGGCTTGTCACCCCACAGACTCGGGATTGTCATAGTTAAGCGTCATGGTTGCTGCAGTTGTGCACTTGTTATCAAACATTTATTAAACTGCGGAGTTACCATGATTAATGCCCCCTTATCTCGTACCTTGCTGGCCGCCACCATCGCAGGCGTCCTTGCCACTATAAGCATGACGGCCAGCGCTAATTTATCTTCGCGCTTCACTGATACCAATGGCGACTTGGTGGCGGATGTACCCACTGATGAGTCGCAGTGGATCAACCCTAGCACCTTAGTCTTTTCTTATACGCCAGTAGAAGACCCTGCCGTATATGGCGAGGTATGGGCTGATTTTCTCAAGCATATGGAGTCGGTCACCGGTAAGCGGGTGCAGTTTTTCCCAGTGCAGTCTAATGCTGCCCAACTGGAGGCGATGCGCGCAGGACGTCTTCATGTAGCGGGCTTTAACACAGGCTCTAACCCTATTGCAGTGAACTGCGCCGGCTTTGTACCCTTCACTATGATGGCCGCTGCCGATGACAGTTTTGGCTACGAGATGGAGATTATCACCTACCCTGGCAGTGGCATTAAGGAGATGTCTGACTTAGCAGGGCGCAGTATGGCTTTCACGTCGCCCACGTCTAACTCTGGCTTTAAAGCCCCCTCTGCCTTGCTAAAGAGTGAGTTTGGTTTAGTAGCTGAAAAAGACTTTGATACGGCTTTTTCCGGTTCCCATGACAACTCTATCTTGGGGGTTATCAATCAAGATTATGAAACGGCGGCTATCGCCAACTCTGTATCCAAGCGCATGCTCGCGCGTGACGTGATCAGTGCCGATGACTACCAAATACTCTACACCTCCCAAACCTTCCCCACTACTGGCTACGGGCACGTCTACAACCTGCACCCAGATCTTGCCAAAAAAGTGCAAGAGGCCTTTTTTAGCTATAACTGGGAAGGCAGCGCCTTAAAAGAGGAATTCGCCAACTCTGGTGAGTCGAAATTTATCCCGATGAACTTTAAGGAGCACTGGGCGGTGATCCGTAGCATAGATGAAGCGAACGACGTGACTTACCAATGTGACTAAGCCCGATAACGCTGACCGGATACTGTTATCGAGTCCCATTTGTCTCACATTTAAATAAAGGAAGTAACGCTGTGCTGACTCTATCTCAGGTTAATAAGCGCTATCCCACGGGTGATCATGCCTTGGTAGGAATAGATCTCAATTTACCTCCGGGCCAAGTGATGGCGCTGATTGGTCCTTCTGGAGCAGGTAAGAGTACCCTGATCCGCTGCGTTAATCGTTTGGTAGAACCCTCGAGTGGCAGCATTCGTCTAGAGGGCACTGAGTTAACCCACCTATCGGGTGGGAACCTGCGTAGAGCACGTCGCGCCATGGGGATGATTTTCCAGGAATATGCTTTGGTGGAGCGCCTAACGGTAATGGAAAATGTGCTCTCGGGGCGGCTTGGTTATGTGGGTTTCTGGCGCAGTTTTTTACGCCGTTATGCTCAAAAAGATATCACCGAAGCCTTTCGATTATTGGAGCGGGTTGGTTTATCCCATGCCATGGACAAACGTGCCGACGCCCTTTCTGGTGGTCAGCGCCAACGAGTCGGTATTGCTCGGGCACTGATCCAGCAACCTAACTTATTACTGGTAGATGAACCGACCGCAAGCCTTGATCCTAAAACATCACGGCTGATCATGCGCCTGATCCGCGAGCTCTGTAACGAGCGTAAGCTGGCGGCCATTATTAATATCCACGACGTCGCTTTAGCTCAGCAATTTGCTGACCGTATCGTCGGGCTGCGCGCCGGTAAAATTGTGTTCGATGGCACTCCTCAAGAGCTTGATGCACAGGCGCTCACCACTATTTATGGGGAGGAGGAGTGGGATAGCCGATTAAATGCACAGGTGGGAGAGAAACGAACCGCAAATCAGCAGGTCTTGCGGCCGTTATCTTTCACCACAGGCGAAGCTATATGAATCGTCAGCAGCTAGCAGAACGGGGGCACTGGCGGCGGTTGCCGATAATCAAGAGTGCTAAATTACGCTGGGGATTAACATTGGGTCTCGCGGCTTATGTGGTCCTTGCCCTGTCAACGGTCGATGTTAATTGGGCCCGGGTCATTGAAGGTGCGAGTCGCGGTCTTAACTTTTTGGCGGCATTTGCGCAACCGGACTTCGTCAGTCGCTCCAGCGACATTTACGAAGGTATTCTCGAGAGTTTGTCCATGACGTTCACCGCCACCGTCATTGGCGTGGCAATGGCCGTGCCAATTGGGCTGGGCGCTGCGCGTAATATCTCACCGTGGCCGGTTTACTATCTCTGCCGCAGTATTATTACGGTGTCACGCACCTTCCAAGAGATCATTATCGCGATTCTATTTGTGGTGATGTTCGGCTTTGGCCCCTTGGCGGGGATGCTAACGCTCGCCTTTGCCACCATTGGCTTTATAGCGAAACTGCTGGCTGAGGATATTGAAGATCTTGACTGGCGCCAAGTGGAAGCGATACGCGCCACTGGGGCAAGCTGGTGGCAAACCATCAATCAAGCCGTGCAACCACAAGTGATGCCGCGCTTAATTGGGCTCTCTATGTATCGTCTGGATATTAACTTTCGCGAATCTGCAATCATCGGCATTGTTGGAGCTGGCGGCATTGGCGCTACCCTCAACACCTCCATCAGCCGTTATGAATACGATACCTCGGCCGCTATCTTACTCATCATCATTGCGTTTGTGCTGCTGTCTGAGTACGGCTCGAGCTATGTGCGTCGCTGGACCCAATGAATAGGATATCGTTATGTTTGTAGATAACTCCAAGCAAAGTGTACCGACTTGGCGCCTGCGCACTACTCGTGCCCAATGGCTGACCTATTTAGCTTGGCTGGCGGGTGCCTGTCTTTTTTTGCTGTGCTGGAAACAGATTTCTGACAACACCATGTGGGTGTTTGTAGAGGATGCGGGTAAACAAGGTGTCGATCTGGTTGGCCGTATGCTGCCACCCGAATGGAGCTATGCACAGCATCTCTGGAAACCGATGTGGGACACGCTTAATATCGCCACCCTAGGGACTGCACTGGGAGTAGCGATGGCTTTTCCAGTGGCTTTTTTAGCTGCCCGCAACACCAGCCCACATCCTTTAATTCGCAGTGGCGCACTGGTTATTATTGTGGCCTCACGTTCTATCAACTCATTAATTTGGGCCATGCTGCTGGTGACTATGCTTGGGCCGGGTGTGTTGGCGGGTATTATTGCCATCGCCCTGCGCTCCATTGGTTTTGTAGGCAAACTGCTTTATGAAGCCATCGAAGAGATAAACCCGGCACCGGTAGAGGCGATTAATGCCACCGGCGCCAGCCAAGCACAAGTAATGAGCTATGGCGTATTACCCCAAGTGATGCCTGCCTTTGCTGGGATCAGTGTTTACCGTTGGGACATCAACATCCGTGAGTCCACCGTGCTGGGGATGGTCGGGGCTGGCGGCATCGGCCTACAACTTAATGCAGCTATCAATAGCCTAGCGTGGAGTCAGGTGAGTGTGATTTTTGTGATGATACTGGCCACAGTACTGGTTTCAGAATGGGTTTCTGCTCGAATACGCCACGCCACTATTTAAACCTGAAAACAGCCTTCTGTATTTATCAGTCTGAGTAGCCGCTCGCTTGATCAGTAGAGCGGCACTAAAAATAAAGCGAATAAAAAATTAAAACTAACGCGAGTAAATATTACGTCATCCGATGATGGCTGGGAGGGCCTCCATATTTTACCTCTCCCTCTTCTCTGCTACTTTTAACGACTTTTTCGAATGTATATAGGCAGAAAGCCGTCGTTCGCACGCCCCCCTAGCTACGAAATCTCCCCCCTCGATAAGCCTCTATAAATTTTTGGCATTATTTATGCGAATATCAAGCTAAGCACCAAAACAGTGCAAATCACGCACCTAATCAGTGGCATTGCCGAACGCGCTCAGTTCTGGCCTATTTTGTACGCGTCATCCCTATCGGTGCGCTGGTTTATCCCTTTTTTGAAGGCATAATAACTTCGGCTTACAAGATTGGTTAAGCACAACCTTTGGCGCAGACTGTCACGACTTTGCCGGCTCGGTCGTCGTCAGTAGCGTAGGCGGCTGGATTGCCCTAGTGGCCATCTTGCTACTCGGCGTACGTAAAGGCCGTTATCGTAACGCTAAACGGGTGGTTTTATTTAGCTCTATAACCGAGACTCTATCAACCATAACCAGTAGCAAAGTCGCAAACAATGCTCATATGAGGCCGTTTTAAAAATGTTTGTATAATGGTACTCTTAGATAACAAATTAACAGCATCATTAAGTGCAAAAATAAACAATTTGAGGAAAGGTAAAAAAATGAAAATTGTAATCTTAGAATCTCTAGGTATTAGCGATGATGAGTTCAATATAATATCACAACCTTTAACTGATAGTGGCCATGAGTTAGTTGTATATAACGATGGTAAATTAGATGATGAGACTATTAAAGTCAGAATCAAAGATGCAGAGGTTTTAGTGCTCGCTAATACGGCACTGAGTGGTGAAGTTCTCGATGCAGCAGAAAAATTAAAATATATTTCAATAGCCTTCACGGGTTATAACCATATCGACTTAGAAAAGTGTAAAGAGAAAGGAATTAAAGTATCAAATGCCGCAGGGTATAGTACAAACTCTGTAGCAGAGCTTACTTTTGGGCTAATAACTGCACTATTACGTAATATTGTACCTTTAGACGCTGTAACTAGAGAGGGAGGCACAAAAAATGGCTACCGACAGATTGATTTAAATGGTAAAACCTTAGGCTTATTAGGTACTGGAGACATAGGTAGCGCAGTCGCTAAATTAGGTTTGGCTTATGGCTGTAACGTTATTTCTTATAACAGAAGCGTAAACCAAGAGCTGATAGACAAAGGTGTGCAATATAAGTCGCTAGATGAAGTTTTAGAGACCAGTGACATTGTCAGCCTTCATATACCACTCACAGATGAAACCAAAAACTTAATTGATAAAGATAAACTAGCATTGATGAAAACTAGTTCATTCTTAATCAACACCGCCATTGGACCGGTTGTTGATCATGATGCGTTGGCAGAAGCACTGCACAATGGGACCATAGCTGGTGCTGGTTTAGATAGAGTGGAGATGGAACCCCCAGTTCCTACAGATTATCCTATCCTATCGGCTCCCAATACTGTGCTTGTTCCGCACATTGGGTTTGCCACAGAGGAAGCCATGGTAAGAAGAGCCAGAATTACATTTAACAACATTGTTAAATGGGAACAAGGCGAACAAGAAAATATCGTTATTTAAAAAATCTCAAAACAAACCTATCGCCACGGTAGGTTTGTTTTATTTATTGGAAGAAAAGGCGTTGTTTCCTAAATCAGAGCCGAAGTAGCCACTCTCACTAGCCTTTGCGTTTTTAACTGAAAGGCTGACGAACCGGCATTCCCAGTCCTATGGCTTTGTTCATGGCCTTTACTCCGGCTAATATTTCTCCAACTTGACCGTTGTATTTACGCAGGCTCAGGTCGGACTAAGCAGCTGTTTATATCGAGACATGGCGGTCTCTGATAGTGAACGCTGATGGTAATCAGATCGTGTTTTCCACTCAGCCAAGTTACCCGATTTAAGTGCAGCAACGGCTTCATTTCTGGGGTGGCCTTCTTCCCAATACCGGGCATTTTTACGCGGTGGGAGATAGCCGTACTGCCTTTGTTGAGCAGTAATTGGTGGCAGCGTTGAGTGTAATAAGCTGACACTTGGTATATCCGGCGTCGAAGTGGGTGAGTAACGTTGCGATGCTGGCAACCCTGCTAGGCGGCGCTGGTAATTCACCAACATAACATCGCGCACAGAAGTTCACAGTGAACTGACCACTATCAACGAAAACATCCCCTCGATAAGCCCCTATAAATTTTTGGCATTATTTATGCAACCCTCTCCTTGCGATGCGCTTGATAAAGGCTAGGCGCCTGCATGGCGGGGAGAATATTCCGCTTTTATCCTTCTCAAACCACGGCTAGCAGGTGTTGAGTGCTACTTGGCCAACTCGCCCAAGCACCATTTTGAACAGCGACTATCAAGCTAAGCACCAAAACAGTGCAAATTACGCACCTAATGAAGGCATAAAAGGAGAACGCATTCATGGACAGCATCAGTAATGCCATAGATACCTTGGCACAAAGTGCCAACACGCTGTTTTTATTAATGGGCTCGGTCATGGTGTTTGCCATGCACGCCGGTTTTGCCTTTTTGGAAGTCGGCACAGTTCGCCATAAAAATCAGGTGAATGCCTTGGCTAAAATCATGACCGATTTTGGCTTTTCCGCCCTCGCCTACTTTTTTGTTGGCTACTGGGTAGCCTATGATGTCACCTTTTTTCGAGACGCCGAAACGCTGGCAGCTGGACAGGGCTACGAGCTGGTTAAATTCTTCTTCTTAATGACTTTTGCCGCCGCTATTCCTGCCATTGTCTCCGGTGGTATTGCCGAGCGCGCTAAGTTCTGGCCTATTTTGTGCGCTTCGTCCTTGTCGGTGGCGCTGGTTTATCCCTTTTTTGAAGGCATAGCTTGGAACAATAACTTTGGCTTGCAAGACTGGTTAACTGCGACTTTTGGCGCCGCTTTTCACGACTTTGCCGGCTCGGTCGTCGTCCATAGCGTAGGCGGCTGGATTGCCCTAGTGGCCATCTTGCTGCTGGGCGTACGTAAGGGCCGTTATCGTAACGGTAAGCTGGTGGCCTTTCCGCCCTCTAACATTCCTTTTTTGGCGTTAGGCGCTTGGATTTTGTCCATCGGCTGGTTCGGCTTTAACGTAATGTCGGCTCAGACACTGGACGGTATTTCCGGTCTGGTCGCACTCAACTCCATGATGGCCATGGTTGGCGGTATTATCGCCGCCCTGCTGCTGGGTAAAAATGACCCCGGCTTTATACATAACGGCCCTCTGGCCGGTTTGGTGGCCGTGTGTGCAGGTTCCGATCTTATGCATCCGATTGGCGCACTTGTGGTCGGCATGATCGCCGGTGTTTTGTTCGTCTGGATGTTTACCTTGCAACAAAACAAATGGCAAATTGACGATGTGCTGGGTGTGTGGCCGCTACACGGCATCTGTGGCGCTTGGGGTGGTATTGCTGCGGGTATATTTGGTCAGCAAGCCTTAGGCGGCATGGGTGGCGTGAGCTTTTTCTCGCAATTGTTCGGTACACTGGCAGGAATTACGATAGCCATTTGCGGCGGCCTGCTGATCTACGGCAGCATCAAGTTATTAGTCGGGATCCGCTTAACGGATGAACAAGAGTTTAACGGTGCCGACCTCAGTATTCACAAAATTTCGGCCACCTATAACGATTGATATTTGTGGGTGATTATCTGGCCAGGTGCCATCAGCCAAACTGGCGGTGGCACCTGGCACTCATCAAGGGCCTTAGAGCTGCAATCATGAGAGAAAATACCGATTAAGACTGACTTCACCTAGCATAATCATGAAGCCCCCAGTTCAAGCGAGGGAGGCCCAACAAATACAGAAGGGCTAGCAGATAACATCTGCTAGCCCTTTTCGTGTGTGCCGCTTTAGGGATACTTCGGGGAGAACGACAGTAAATCCTAGTTAGATAATTGCCCATCAACGACTACTCGCCCAGCTCCTTACACCTTAATCAGTCTTAGTTAGGCACGATTTGCTGGTGCCTTTGTGTTGTCGTATTGATGCGTTTAAGGTCGGTCCTCGTACTCTTACAGGTTTACCTATGTTTGTTTCAGTCAACGGAAATGTCGATACTGTTCTACACGGCTTTGTATTAACTCGTCACTCTTTTATATACGCGCAGCATAAAGTCCGCCTCAAACATGAGCTGAGTGGCGGCTTGTAATTGGGTACGCAGCTCGGCTTGGGCTTTCCAGGCTAAGGGCGTCATTTGTAATAAATCGTCTGCTTGTTCGCCGGTTAAGGTCATGTCGTAATTTAACTTGGCTTCTTCTACTAGCTCGAAACCATCGATGGTTTCTGCGGCTTCGTCGTGCAGGTGCACGTTATCGTAAATTAGCTCTTTCAGTTGATAGAGATGACGTGCGGCGGGAGTGACGGTAATAATCACGCCGGCGGCGGTTAATACGCGCGCTAATTCGGAGGCTTCGCAAGGGGCATAAATGCGTACTACGGCGTCTAAGCTGTGATCGGCAAAGGGTAAGCGCTGGCTGGAGGCCACACAAAATTGCATGTGTTGCGAAGTGTAGCGCTTGGCCGCATAGCGAATGGCCACTTTGGAAATGTCTAATCCATAGCAAGTGGTACAGCTGGAAAGCGCGGCCAGTTTTTCGGCAACATAAGCGGTGTAATAGCCTTCGCCACAGCCGATGTCTAAGATTTGTCGCGGGGTGTTTTCCGTGTACTTTATACACAGTTCTGTCACAGCTTCACGCAGGTTATGATACTGATCGGACGCTAAAAATCGGCGCCGTGCTTGCATCATGTCGACATTATCACCCGGCTCCTTTGAGCGTTTATGCTGCACGGGCATCAAGTTAACGTAGCCTTCTTTAGCGCGGTCAAATTGATGGTTATTTTCACATTCAAGACCACCCTCACGGGCAGTAAGAGCATGGTGACAAAGCGGGCATTGATAAGACATGTAAACCTACGAATGAAGAAAGCAGAAGCGAAAAAACGTAGCGCAGTGTAAGTGTTTTTAGGCACAGATGCGATTAGAGCCGTCTGCATGACTCAAGTATCTAACATCTAATACGATGGGTTATTGACCAGGGGCGACGCATGATCGTTTTATGAACAATAAGCGTTTGCTCACGGGTGCTTGATTGAACAAAAGTAAACCGATATTACATACTGACAGCCCACACAGATAGCTTCGATCGAGCCCTTGTTTTGTCTGGGATAATACTAACCCCTCGAAGTGTTTGTTTTTTGAACGCTGATGTCTTGGGTAAGAGGTGAACAGAATGTTCTTAGTATGATTTAACAATATATTCAGGCTCTCACCCTGACAATTGAAGATTTTTCCTATCTATTTCTGATTGTTATTTCTTAAATCTATGTCTATGAATGCCCCTAAGCAGCCATTGATATTATAGGTTGTAGCACATGTTTGATTAATTGATGTTGTAATATTTCAGGGCAAAAATCATTAGCCCATAGCAGGCTACAGTAATACCCATTGAGAGCCCTAAGCTCAGATAGAAATTTAATCCCTGTTTTAATAACAGTGGCAAAGCAATAAATAAAGCCAATGCCGGAAATACAAGCCAAAAGATACTTACAGATAACGCACTGACTTTTTCTACATCCTTAGTGTCGATATAGAGCCAGATAAACGCAAATACTGACATTGTTGGGATAGACGTCAATACTGCTGCGAACAACGTACTTCGTTTAGCGATCTCAGATATCGTTACAACCAACACTGCTGTCAGAACAACCTTGAGTAAATAGTACAAAAAGCAACTCCCATAATATTCATATTGTCCACTGTACTTGGCAGGGCGGAGCATACTTTGCCTAAAGTTTATCCTTTTGGCGTTAGTACGTAAAATTTCGTGCACATTTAAAACGAAGTGGTGATAGTTTCGCGTAGGAACGCAGATTTTGGCTATAAAGCAGCCATTTTAGAAGCGTGCTCCCGCCCTACTGTACTTGGTTATTTTATTGCGTTATTTAAAATAAAGAAAGCGGAACACTGCCTAAAATATCCCGCTGCTGGCGGTGGTGGTGTTCCTTACCGCTTGGCTGAGTCATCGCTTCGGCTTTAACCGAGAAGACAGGATCCCCCGTATCTGGGAGGCCTTGATTTCCCATGTTTGGCAAATCGGCGTGTGTTTCTCAACCGCCATCACTGAGCATCGCCGATGTTCTTTCCGACCGTGCTGAGCGTCAAACTGTTCGCTGAAGCCGAGGCTCGGTTCATCAGTTATGGTACTGTCCCTGTATGCTTGAAATCGGGCCTGATGCTCGGCATTGAGTGTGGGTTGATTGTCTTAAACCGCCAATTGCTCTCGCTCTTTGGCAAACAAGGTTATCTCACTCCAAGTGTCGAATCCGCACATCATAGCACGTCTCCATGAGAACGATTTCTGATAATACATGCGAGCACTTCGCCGACAGACGTAGGTCTGGGAGCGTTTCGAGATAATCGCGCAAGGGTTTTTGGGCCATAACAAAGCAAGGTTGGTCAAGATCGCCACTATTTACTCTCTTATGGCGAAGGAGACAGGGCCAACCGTTCATCTTGCTGTTTGGCCGATTGAAGCTTGATCAGGTTGGGCAAAAACTGATCATGCGTCGCCCCTGAGTTACTGACACCCTTTTTTCGATACGCCATCGGCAGTTAAGGTTGTTAGCTACTCGTAATAAGCTGGGCAGCAAGCAACTAGGCCGCCGCCATTATTTGCTTTGGCAGGTCTATTAGTGCTGAAATTCACTATTATTGATGATACAAGCGTTAAACTGCACAAAATTCAGTCAAAAGTGTAATCAAACCTCTCTTATAGCTGCAAAATACTGTATATTCTGGCCTCGTTTTTTGACTGTAGCTACTCTACAGAGGATCTCTTATGCAATTTTCATCTTTAGATTTAGCCCCCGATCTGCAACGCGCTCTGGTTGCCTGTGGCTACAGTGCTATGACACCCGTACAAGAGCAGGCCATAGTGCCGGCGCGTCGGGGTAAAGACTTACAAGTGACCGCGCAAACCGGTACCGGTAAAACCGCCGCCTTTGCCATTCCCGTATTGCAGCGCATGCTGGACAAGCCCAAAGACACGGTCGCCTATCGCCCGCGCACGCTTATTTTAACGCCGACTCGTGAATTAGCCGAGCAGCTTGGCGATTCTATTAGCGCCTATGCCCAGTTTTTGCCGATCAGTGTGACTGCACTTTACGGTGGCGTAAAAATGGGTGGCCAAGCTAATAAGCTAAAAGCCGGCGTTGATATAGTAATAAGCACCCCAGGGCGTTTGTTAGAGCATATGACGCTCGGCAATCTCGCCTTAAGTGATGTGGAGTTTGTGGTGCTCGATGAAGCAGACCGTATGTTAGATATGGGCTTTATCAATGATGTGCTGAAATTGATGCAACTGACCGCTAAAAATCGCCAAACTTTGTTGTTCTCTGCTACTACTTCTCCTGCGGTAAATGAGCTGTCCCATAAAATTTTGCATGATCATCAGCAAATTCGTGTGACTAAAATCAACAGTACTGCTGAGACCGTCACCCACACTCTGTATCCGGTAGAAGAAAGCCGTAAGATTGAGCTGTTTGAAACGCTATTGGCCGAGCACAACTGGTTTCAGGTATTGGTATTTACCAGCACCAAGGAACAGGCAGATCGCTTATTAGAGGGCTTGAAGAAGACCAAGGTAGAAGCCGCCGTGTGTCATGGCGATAAGAGCCAAGGCTCACGCCGCCGCGCCATTGCCGACTTTAAAGCCGCCAAGATCCAGGTGCTGATTGCCACCGAAGTGGCCGCCCGTGGCTTGGATATTCAAGGCTTGGATTATGTGGTGAACTTTAACCTGCCGTACTTAGCTGAAGACTACGTACACCGCATTGGTCGTACCGGTCGTGCCGGCGCCACCGGCACCGCAATCTCGTTTGTGAGCCGTGAAGAAGAGCAATCGTTAGAGCGCATTCAAAAACTGATTGGTGGCGAGATCCAACGCATCATCAAGCCAGGTTTTGAAGTAACCAGCCGCGCCTCTTTGCTGAAGAGCTTGTCGCGCAAGGTGATCAGTGGCCGTTCTAACCGTGCCAGTGAAACGACCATTGAGCTCGTTAACTCCGGCGACAGCCAGCCTAAAGGCAAGCCACGCCGCGCCCGCCCAACTGGCGAAACTGAGCACAAAGTAGCGGCTAAGCCGGTCCATTATAAAAAGAACCAAAAGCCTCAAGAAACGGGCCCCAAAAAGAAGAAATTACGCGGTAAGCGTGCACAGCAGCATTCTCGTTAATAGCTGTTGGCGTTAATATCCTTAGGTTTTAATAAGGATTAACCGCACACAAAAATGCCGCCTGTGAAGTGATTCACAGGCGGCATTTTAATAGGCTCACCTTTTTGCTTAAACCTATAAAGCGCTACTTAAATAAATGGCAATTATTGAGTAGCCAGTTGACGCATGCGGCTGTCGAAGCGGTCTACACCGTCGGTGCCATTGCTGGCCATGTTCAAGCTCACAGTCGCAGGAGTGGCGTGCGCGTTGTCCTCTAACTGCAATGACACAAACTTTTCTTGAAAGTGATCCACCCCTTCGGTGCCGTTGCTGCCAACATTAAGATAGATTTTGGCAGGCACACAGTCTGCGGTACTAATGCCGGCGCGCTCTGCTTGGAGCTTTGCCATTTTTGCTTGGAAGCGGTCTACGCCATCAGTACCTTGGCTCATGACGTTAAAGCAGACGCCGGTACTTGTTGTTGCTGTACTGGCTGGTTCTGTACTGGCGAACGCGGCTTGAGCAGACAATAAACTGGTGGCGGCAATAATAAGCAGTGAGGTGGTTTTCAACATGATGTGTGTCCTAGATGACCGGCCTGTCCGATTGATAGACACAGCATACCAAGGTCACACTGACGAGAAGCTGACAGCTAAATGACATTCCTGTCATCTTGGTAAATAACGGCCGTCATCTTAAACGGACCCGCGCGGCACGACCCACATTAGCAAAAAGATGAGGATGTAATGACATTAAATATCTTGGTATTTTTAGGCTCGGTACGCATTAGTGGCCCGCCCGCTCCGACGCGATTAGGCCAACGGGTGGCCTTATGCTGTGCACAACAATTATCGGCTCAGCAGCATAAGGTCACTGTGATTGATCCGCTGGATTATGACCTAGGCGCGAGCTTCAAACCCTTCTTCTCCTATAAAGCAGGCACCGCACCTGAGCCATTGCAGCAACTGGCAGAGTTGATTAAGGCGGCGGACGGGTTTGTGATGGTGAGTCCAGAATACAATCACAGCATGAGCCCCGCTTTAGCCAACTTATTGAATCACTTTGGTAGCTCGCTGTTTTCCTATAAACCGTCCGCCATCGTCACTTATTCGGCGGGACAATGGGGTGGTGTGCGCGCAGCCATTAATATGCGCAGCTTCTTATCGGAGCTGGGCTGTTTACCGGTGTCCGCCATGATCCATCTGCCAAAAGCGCAAGAGGTACTAAACACCGAGGGCTCGTATTTAGCAGGTGTGAATGCCAGCGATTGGGACGGATATTTTAGTCGTACTTTTAGTCAGTTAACTTGGTGGGCCAGTGCCGCTAAGCAGTATGACCAAAGCGAGGGCAGTAATCTTAAGCCCGGCGCTTTTACGCGCAATCCGGCCCAGCGCAATGCGCCAAGCTCGAGTTAAAAAAAGGTAAGGCTACTAGCAGCGCCCCCTTTCGCTAGCGTCGTAACAATGCAAGAACACACCGAATATAAAAAACCCGAACTTGCAGGCTCGGGTTTTTCTTAAGCTTAGTGCTCTGCCCTGCGGCTACTGGATCTTAAAGCGCCCGACTAAGATTTGCAGTTAAACGGTGTAATACGTACGCAGTGCTTCCTACGCTTAACTAAAGCTTACTTCATAGCCGGTGAATTTTCGCAGGTTGATCACCCCGCTATCCAAGATTAGATATTGGCCTTTGATGCCGAGCAAAACACCGGATACTTCAGGATTTTTATCGAAGTTATGGCTGGCAATCTTGGTCGGGTATTCCAGCACTGGATAGCTGAGGTTAACTACGTCTTCATCCAATACCGTCACCGCTTGCGCACCGTAGTTGAGCTGCAGCTCGTCGATTTTTTGCTGGATGACAGGTAACAAACGCGCGGCTTCGGCTTTTAAGTCGATGTCCGCTTCACCGCCCTTGAGCATAGTGCGCCAGTTGGTTTTATCGGCCACCAGCTCGGCCAAGGCTACTTCTACTAGCCCCGATAATTGACGGGTCGCGACGCGCAAGATAGGCAACGCCTGAGTAGCGCCTTGGTCAATCCAGCGGGTCGGCACTTGAGTGTGGCGGGTAATGCCCACCTTTAAGCCTGAGGTATTGGCCAAATAAACAATGTGCTCAACCATGCAGTGTTGCTCGCCCCATTCTGGCTCGCGGCAGGTGCCGGCAAAGTAATGGCAGGTTTCTGGCTTCATAATGCACATGTCACAGCGCGCCAGCTTCTTCATACACGGGAAACAATGGCCCTGAGCGTAACTCTTATTGGTTTTGCGATTACAGGCATTACAAAAAATCTGCCCCGTGTGGGTCAGGGTAATCAGTTTACCTAAATGGGCATTAAGGCTGACTCTGTGCTCGCCTAAAGCCAGCTGATAATGGACGCCGTTATCGAGTTGTGCCGGCATTTTAATTAAGGTGCCAGTTATGGCGGCCTCTGACGTCTCCGCAAGGGGAGAATCGAGAGCAAGCGGGTTGGAAATAAGGCTCATGTGGTCTCTGCTGGCTGGTAAATTTGCGACAACTTTAACAGCCTCGGCGGTACAAGGCACCTGCACCGACACTTCAGAGCCAGACATGACCCTACATTTACTCATTATCTGATCGACACCAATGACTTATCGGTCACAAAATGATAAAAGATTGTATGCAATCATTAACATAACGAGTACAGGGATGAATAGACTCTCTATTAAGCAAAAAATACTGTTACTGGCTTTGCTGCCGCTATTACTGCTGGCAGCAGTGAGTGCTTGGATTAACGTTAATCAATCACTGCGCCTTAATAAACTCAGTGGCGATAGCCTCTATCAGTCGCTGTACGATGCCCGTAAGCAGCAATTAGCAAACTATGCGGAGCTGGCAATGAGCGGCATAGCGCCTTTGTTGCAACGCAATGAGATTGTGGCCACTAAAGCCCACTTACGCGGCCTGCGTTTTGATGCGGGTACCGGCTACTTTTTTGTCTATAACACTCAAGGAACCCAAATCGTCAGCGCCGATAATCCGGCCCGCGAAAACAATAACTATCTGAACTCCACCAGCCCAGATGGCCGCTATTTAGTACAAGAGTATGTGGCTTTAGCAGAGCAAGGCGGCGGCTATATTGAATACAATTGGCCTAAGCCAGATACCCAAGTGAATGCCCCAAAGTTGGCCAGTATTACTCCGGTTCCCGGTACCGACTGGATGCTGGGCGCGGGCTTCTACATTGATGACTTGCAAGCCACTGTGACCATTTTAGAGGCTGAGCTGTCTACTGCGGTACGTCAAGGGCTGATTAACTCTGCCGTGTCGGCCAGCTTATTGTTTATGCTGATTGCCGGCGCGGCTTTGGTGTTGGTGCGCAGTATTCATTCGCCCTTGCGCCAAGCGGTGTCCACCATGCAAGACATAGCCGAAGGCGAAGGCGATCTCACCCGACGTTTGAATAACCGCCAAGGCCATGAACTGGGCAGCCTCGCCAACGCCTTTAATCTGTTTGCCAACCAAATGAGTATGTTGGTGCAAAACACCCGTCACTCGGCGGATTCTTTGCAAGCGGCCAGCGCTCAGATGCAGCATTTTATGGATGAGACTAAAACCGGTATCGGCCAACAGCATCATGAGAGTGATCAACTGGCCACCGCCATGAATGAGATGTCCGCTACTGCTCAAGAGGTAGCCGCTAGTGCAGCGCAAGCTGCACAAGCGGCGCAGTTAGCACAAGAGCAAGTGGCTGCGGCGCAACAACTGGTGCAGGGCACCATCAAGGTGATTGACGGTTTAGAAACTCAAATCGTGAGCGGCGTGGACATTATTCAGCGTCTTGGTAAAGACTCGGAGCAAATTGGATCTGTGTTGGATGTTATTCGTGGCATTGCCGAGCAAACTAACTTGTTAGCGCTCAACGCCGCTATTGAAGCCGCGCGGGCCGGTGAGCAAGGCCGTGGTTTTGCGGTGGTGGCCGATGAGGTGCGTACGCTTGCGGGCAGAACCCAGAGCAGCACCGAAGAAATTCACACCATGATCAGCCGCCTCCAACAAGGGGCACAACAGGCGGTGCACGCCATTGAGCAGATCCGTGAGGGCAGCAGCCAAACAGTCAATGAAGCACGGCGCATTGATGTGGCATTGCAAGATATCGACGGCGCGGTAAGCACCATTAATAGCATGAACGAACAAATTGCCAGCGCCGCCGAGGAGCAAACTCAGGTATCGGAAAGCATTAACATTAACGTGCATCAAATTGTGTCCATCGCCCAACAAACCGATGCAGGATCTCAGGCTGCCAGTGAGGTTGGCCTGCAAGTAGGCGAGCTGGCCGCGCAACTGCAACAATTAGTGAGTCGCTACCGTACTCAGTAATGGCTGAGGCGCGATACGTTAAACGCCGACCGCCTGACGTTAAAGATAAATCTACACCGAGCAAACCCAAACAGCGCTGTTTAGCTCTTATTTTTGGCTCACTCGGCGCTGCCCTTCAGCTTTGCTTAAACTTACAGCGTATGGCTGATGGCTTACCGCTGCCCGAAGGGGCTGCGTAAGCTTTTGCTATAAAACCTAAACTATCGTTAGATAGACAAGACCGCACCCGCTTATACTCCAGTCGCCACAGGCCTGCGGATAAATGGCGCGGCAGAGTCCGCAGGCGATAGGATTTTTTATGTCACAGCGGGACAGCTTGGCAAGCACGCTAACAACTCCTTTTTAGACATACACGGTTAGGAAGCTATTTATGCGCGACGTAATGGAACGGCGTTCTTTTCTTTTTCTGCTGCTGTTGGTCAGCCTGCTATTCGTGCTGCTACTTAGGCCATTTTGGGGCGCTATTTTTTGGGCCTGCGCCATCAGTATCATTTTTAATCCAATGCAAGAGCGACTGCGTAAGCACTTAGGCGATAAGCCGAATCGGGTGGCACTGCTGACCCTGTTGATTTGTGTGGTGATAGTGGTACTGCCCATCTTTTTGATTGCCACCACTTTTGCTCAAGAAGGCTTGGCGCTGTATCAGCGTGTAGATAAAGGGGAAATAAATCCCTCCGAGTGGCTGGAGCAAATGCGCAATGCTTTCCCTGCGGTTCCACAGTGGTTTGATAAACTCGGTATCGACTTAGGCAGCGTGCGCGAAAGTATTGCTAAAGGTGCAGCGTCTGCCGGCAAAGTAATGGCAGAAAAAGCACTGGGCGCGGGGCAAATTACCTTTAGTTTTATTATGAACTCCGCCTTAATGCTGTATCTGGCGTTCTTCTTATTACGGGATGGTCGCACCCTGATTGAGCTGATGATCAAAGCGCTGCCCTTAGGTGATGCACGCGAGCGCAAGCTGTTTACTAAGTTTGCTGAAGTAACGCGCGCCACCGTTAAAGGCAACTTGGTGGTGGCGATTGTACAAGGGGCGCTGGGCGGCTTTATCTTTTGGGCGCTCTCACTACCCAGCCCCATATTGTGGGCCGTAGTCATGGCTTTCTTGTCGTTGATTCCGGCGGTGGGCGCGGGAATTGTGTGGTTGCCGGTGGCCATTTACTTGTATGCCACTGGTGACTGGGTCTCTGCCACTATATTGATCTCGTTTGGCGCCTTAGTGATTGGCATGGCGGATAACGTGCTGCGCCCGCTATTGGTGGGCCGAGATACTAAGTTACCGGATTATTTAGTGCTGTTTTCAACCTTAGGCGGCATTAGCTTAATGGGCATTAACGGCTTTGTAATTGGGCCTTTAA
Organism: Oceanisphaera sp. IT1-181; assembly: GCF_033807535.1. Lineage (NCBI taxonomy): Bacteria > Pseudomonadati > Pseudomonadota > Gammaproteobacteria > Aeromonadales > Aeromonadaceae > Oceanisphaera > Oceanisphaera sp. IT1-181. The sequence goes on along the minus strand of NZ_CP136856.1, from coordinate 373,396 downwards.
TCGCCGCACTGTTCTTAGTGGTGTGGGATATTTTTATGCGCGAGTTTAACGGCGAAAATCCCCATGTGATCACAGAGCGCAGCACTGAATCTAATCATAAGTACGAAAAAATAGCGGCCAGCGTGAAGGATGAGGCGTGAGGCGTGAGGCGTGAGGCGTGAGGCGTGAGGCGTGAGGAAAATACAGCGCCGAGCTAAACTAAAACACCCGCGGCTTCTTGTTCGCTAGGGTGCACCTAGGTATGGCCCCTGCGGGGAGCGATAAACCGTAAGCGATAACGCGGTAAGTTAAACAAAACACAAGAGCGAGATCCTGACGTGCGTCAGGAAGACGGCATAAAGATAGGCGGCTCCGGCATTCACAGGGTGCACGAATGTAGGCACGCGCTCGTCGTCGCTGCTTTAGCTGCGAGGCTTTGCGAAAGCCTGCGTAGCAGGTTCTGATGTACAAGCTAACCCGAGATGGGTGAGACCTGAAGCGTGAAAATAAAAAAACCTCTTGCCGCAGGGCAAGAGGTTTTTTAATTCACTGTGGGTTGAAGCCGACTTTAGTCGAGTTTAACTGTCATTTGAATGGATTCGTCGAAGAAGAATTCATCACAGTTATTACCCGGGCCGGTGCGGTCTACGACCAAGAACTCGTCGTCATCGCGCAGCGCCATGATAGGGTGATGCCACACGTTTCTGTGGTAGTTCACACCTTGGCGGGCGTTAGCACGGAAGCAACGTACTGTGCTTGGGTCAATGCTCATGGTGCCGTCGCCCACAGGGGCAACCACTAACAAGAACTCATGACCAAACAAAGGGATGAAAGACTGAGAGCCAAACGGATGACGCTCCAGCATTTTCACTTGCAGCGGGTATTCCAGCGTTTTAGCACGGAAGATGCTGATGATGCCTTGACCATCTTCGTCCAACTGCACTTCACCCAGGTTGTGGTAGCGCTCAGTTGAACCATTGTTGATCATAAAGTGATCACGGCCAACAGACTCGATAACGTCACCAAAATCGGCGAACGCTTCTTTGGTCAACGGCTCTACTTTAAGAGTCTTGATCATTACTGCCTCCAAGAAATTCATTAAAACGGGGTGTTAAGATCACCGACCCTAGCCACCCCGTATTTTTATTACGCTCTTACATCGCCGACTACATTACGTTAGTCAGGCAAACAAAATTACATGCCGCTTAAACGGAACTCAGCAATTCTGTTGATCTCATTTACCGCACGCGCAAATTCAGTGTCGTAGTCGTTGTTAATACGCTCTTCAAATGCGGCCAGGATCTGGTGACGGTCTGAACCTTTAACTGCCATGATGAAAGGAAATTGGAATTTTTCCTTATAGGCGTTGTTCAGGTGAGTGAAACGGGCAAATTCTTCCGCGTTGCACTCGCTGATGCCAGCACCCGCTTGCTCATTGGTAGAAGCTTCAGTCAGTTCGCCACGTTGGGCAGCTTTACCGGCTAAGTCCGGGTGAGCATTGATAAGATCAAGCTGAGCTTGCTTATCTGCATTGCTCATCACGGCCGCCATACGGCTATGCAAGTTAGCAATGGTGTCATCTTCGCTGCTCAGACCTTGGTCGAACGCCTGCTCAGCAACCCAAGGGGAGTGCTCGTAGATATCGGCGAATGCAGCCACGAACTCATCGCGGCTCATCGTGCTAGGCGTACAGGTAGTAAAACGGCTCATTACTTGCTTCCCTTATAAGGATGATTCTCATGCCAGTGGTTAGCAATGTCGATACGGCGGGTAAACCACACGTGGTCATGGCTGCGCGCATATTTAATAAAGCGCTCAAGACCAGCCATACGACCCGGACGACCCAGGATACGACAGTGCATACCAATGGAAAGCATCTTGGGGGCTTCTGCACCCTCTTCGTATAACACATCAAAGGAGTCTTTCAGATACTGGAAGAACTCTTCGCCGTTGTTATAACCATTCAGGCCAAAGCGCATGTCGTTGGTGTCCATTACGTATGGGATCACCAAGTGGCCTTCGCCCTGATTGTCGACCCAGTAAGGCAGGTCATCGGCGTAAGAATCGGAATCGTATAAAATTCCTTTATCTTCCATCACTATTTTACGGGTGTTAGGGCTGTCGCGGCCGGTATACCAGCCTTGTGGGCGCTGGCCACACACACGTTCAAAAATTTCCATGGCTTTGTTGAAGTGCTCGCGCTCTTCTTCTTCGCTCATAAACTGATAAGAGATCCACTTATAGGCGTGGGAGCAAATTTCGTGGCCTTCGGCCATGAATGCTTTAGCAATATCAGGATAACGCTCGAGGGCAGTGGCCACGGCGAAAATGGTCATAGGAATGTTATAGCGTTTGAACAAACGCATCAAACGCCATACACCGGCACGGCTACCGTATTCGTAGATAGACTCCATGCTCATGTGACGAGCATCAGGAAACGCCACTGCTGTCGGCATTTCTGACAAGAAGGCCTCAGACTCACCATCACCGTGCAATACGTTACGCTCACCACCTTCTTCATAGTTCAGTACAAAGTTAATAGCGATGCGGGCCTTATTTGGCCACTCAGGGTGCGGCGGGTTAGCACCGTACCCAACGAGATCGCGGGGATAGTCGTTTTTTTGGCTCATCAGGAAACTCCTTGAAACGCGGGTTAGAAACCAGCCGAGACAAGAATTTGCAGAGGGCTGGCCAGTAGATCATCGTCTTTATTGTATACAATAAAACAGATATATGTAAATAACAGGTTTGATTTTTGTATCAGATCTTGCAGCTTATCTTGCTTTGGTGCTCTAAAGCAAAGACAATCCTAACTCATCAGGATAAAGCGACGCTCATTCGTCAACTAAAAATGTGACCGAGGGGTTATGTTTTTGTTAATGAGACGTAGACAGCCAATATTATCTTGATGTAAAATTAGTTCTGTCGTCGCCGCTGTTATCGCAGTGCGGTGTAATGTAAAAAATGCCGTAAGCAATCAGCATTATGGCGACGACAGTGCCTTGAATTAATGGAGACGCGTAACTCGCGCAAGGTAACTAAAAATGGGCAGATTAACTACACATATCCTCGACGCTTCTAAAGGCCAACCAGGTTCAGATATTAAAATTGAACTATATCGTGTTGAAGACGGTGAAAAAACCACTTTAATCAACACTGTGTACACCAACGCTGATGGTCGTACCGATGCTCCTGTGTTGCAAGGCGACGACTATGTGCCAGGTAAATATCAGTTGGTATTCCACACTGGTACTTACTTACGCAAGCAAGGTGTTGAACTGCTTGAGCCGGCTTTCTTGGATGACGTAGTTATCCGTTTTGGCTTGGCTGCAGGCCAAGAGCACTACCACGTACCTCTGCTGATCTCACCTTATAGCTACTCTACCTACAGAGGCAGCTAACGGGTAATAGGCAGTCGCAGCTGTCAATGCCGAATAGCAACTTCGTTCGGCATTGACAGTTTGCTACCATACTATTCGAGGATATCCGTTATGGAAAACGCCAACAACGACACCACTCAGCGCGCGAGAACCGCTGAAACCTCACCCCCGCCAGCTTCTGGTCTGCTAGAAAAGCTCTTCAAATTAAAAGCCCATGGTACTTCGGTAAAAACTGAACTGCTCGCCGGTTTAACTACCTTTATCACCATGGCGTACATTATTTTTGTAAACCCCAATATTATGGCCTCGTCCGGCATGGATCCGGGTGCTGTGTTCGTGGCCACCTGTATCGGTGCCGCCCTTGCCACTCTTATTATGGGCTTATACGCCAACTGGCCAGTCGGTCTTGCGCCAGGCATGGGCTTGAACGCCTTCTTTGCGTTTACCGTGGTCGGTGAAATGGGCTACAGCTGGGAAGTGGCGCTAGGCGCCGTGTTCTGGTCCGGCATTATTTTTACCGCCATGAGTTTTTGGAAGATTCGCGAATGGGTGCTGGATGCCATTCCCGAGTCATTACGCTATGCCATGACCGCCGGTGTCGGTTTGTTCTTAGGGTTAGTGGGCCTGAAAACCGCAGGCATAGTGGTAGCAAGCCCCGCCACCTTAGTGACTTTGGGTGATTTCACTCAACCCAGCGCTTGGCTGGCTGCCGTGTGCTTTTTAGTTATCTCTATTTTGGCTTATCGCAAGATATTTGGCGCCGTGTTAGTGGGCGTGTTAGGCGTCACTCTGATCGGTTTCTTCATGGGTATAGTGCAATATAATGGCATCTTCGCCATGCCACCCAGCATAGAGCCGACCTTTATGAAGCTCGACATTATGGGTGCGCTTAATGTTGGCATGATTACTGTGATTTTAGCCTTCTTGTTCGTCAATATGTTTGATACTGCCGGCACTCTAATGGGCGTGGCTGAGCGCGCTAACTTGCGCAATGCGGACGGCTCTATTGAAGGCTTAGGCAAGTCACTCAAGGCTGACAGTGCCTCTTCGGTAATTGGTACCTTCGTGGGTTGCCCGCCGGTCACCAGTTACGTAGAAAGTGCCGCCGGTGTGGCCGCAGGTGGTCGTACCGGTTTAACCGCCGTGACTATCGCCGTGCTGTTTATTTTGGCGATGTTTTTAGCGCCATTAGCCGGCATGATCCCACCCTACGCCACCGCCGGCGCGCTGATTTACGTGGCTTTTGCCATGATGAGCAGCTTGGCTAAAATTGACTGGGAAGATTATACCGAGATGGCGCCAGCCGCCATCACCGCCTTAATGATGCCGCTAACCTTCTCCATTGCCAACGGCATCGCCATGGGCTTTGTCAGCTATGCAGTGCTTAAATTGGCCACCGGCCAAGTCTCGATTGGCGTCTATGTATTAAGTGCGATTTTTATCGCTAAATTTATATATATGTAGGCTAGCTTGGTCTAGTTAAGCTTTACTAAAACCATCGCCCGAGCGGTGGTTTTTTTTTGCAAAAAATGAGGCGTGAAGAGAACGGCATAACACCCAACTTAAACCACTAAAAACATCTTCTGCTCTCTTATTTTTATTACTCCCGTGGGTTCCGTGGCGAAAAAATCCTTATTCTTTAAGATCTCCTCACGCCTGACTCCTTACGCCTCACTCTTAATCAATAATGTATACTCAAGCCTAAGACTCAGCAGACGCTATTCATGGCCAAGGGAGCGCACTTTCACATGTCAAACCAAGCGCAAGGCAAAGCTAAAAAGTGGACTCGGCTACTGCCGTTCTTGCAGTGGACCCCCATGGTTACTCGCGCCAGCGTGCGCGCCGATGCGCAAGCCGGCCTCACCAATGCCATTATCGTATTGCCGCAAGGGGTGGCGTATGCGCTGATTGCCGGTTTGCCGCCGGAATACGGCCTGTATGCGGCCATAGTGCCGGCCATTATTGCCGCCCTGTTTGGCTCGTCTTGGCACTTAATTTCTGGCCCTACGGCTGCTATGTCGATTGTGGTGTTTACCTCCGTCAGCCCGCTCGCCACGCCGGGCACGGCGGAGTTTATCGCCTTGGCGCTCACCTTAACGCTGATGAAAGGGGTGTTTCAGCTGGTGTTGGCCTCGGCCAGATTAGGCATATTGGTTAACTTTGTGTCGCATTCGGTGGTGATTGGTTTTACCGCCGGTGCGGCAGTGGTGATAGTGGTTAGCCAATTGCAAAACCTGCTGGGCTTATCGCTGCACACCAAGGGCACCTTTACCGATAACGGCTGGCAGGTGCTGCGCCATTTAAATGATGCTAACCCCTATAGCTTAGCGGTTGGCTTAACGACCTTAGTGGCGTGTGTACTGATCAAAAAACTATTACCGCGCTGGCCAAATATGTTGATGGGACTGGCGCTGGCCAGTGGCTTGGCGTTTTTACTCGATCCTCGCCAAGAGCACATTGCTATGGTGGGCGCCATACCCGCCAGTTTGCCGCCGTTCAGCATCCCCGACTTAAGCTTTAGTAATATCAGCGCCCTCTCGTCTGGAGCCCTGGCCATTAGCATACTGGGCTTGGTCGAAGCCTCTTCTATTGCACGAGCCATTGCCAGCCGCTCTCATCAGCGCCTTGATGATAATCAAGAGTTTATCGGCCAAGGTCTATCGAACGTGGTGGGTGCCTTCTTCTCTAGCTATGCCTCTTCCGGCTCTTTTACCCGCACCGGCGTTAACTTTACTTCCGGTGCCCGTACGCCGATGGCAGCCATCTTTGCCTCGTTATTTCTATTAGTCATAGTGCAGTTATTCTCTGGCATTACCGCTTGGTTGCCGATCCCCGCCATGGCCGGATTATTGTTAATGGTGGCCTGGAATCTGATCGACTTTCATCATATAAAAATGATTATGCGCGCGGCCAAATCAGAGACCACAGTCCTCATCGTCACCTTTGCCGCCACCTTATTGGTGGCACTGGAATTTGCCATTTATGCAGGCGTGATCTTATCGCTGGTCTTCTATTTAAAACGTACCTCGCATCCGCGCATCGTCACTATTTTGCCAGATCCTAATGCTAAGCATCCGTTGTTTACCAACGCAGAAAAAAAACGCCTGCCTTATTGTCCACAACTGCGCATTATTCGCATCGAAGGCTCGTTGTTTTTTGGCGCGGTCAACCATGTGCAGGAGTATCTGCAAAGTGTGCGCGAGCCGCGGGTATTGATAGTGGGCAACGGGATGAATTTTGTCGATATGGTGGGTGCAGAAATGCTGCTGCAAGAAGCCAAGCGCAGGCGCGCCGAGGGTGGGGATCTCTATCTGAGTAATGTAAAAAGCGGCGTACTGCGTATTATTAATCGTAATAACATTCTTAAGCAGCTCGGCCGTGACCATATTTTTCAAAATAAAGGCCAAGCCATACATCGCATCTACGAACAATTAGACCCGAGTGTTTGCCAAACCTGCACCGCTAAAATATTTCAAGAGTGTCATCTAGCGCCTCCAGGAGCGGCGGCTCCCGGAGCATCCACTATCAGTACTGTAGAAGCCGTGAAGGTTGAGGTACTTGCAAAGACACCAGCCATTGTTGGTGCAAGCAAAGTAGAAACAACGACAGCAGATATTACCGGTATCACACCCGCACCGGCTAAACCCACTTAACGCACCCATAATCCGTCTGGGCGCCGCATCTAATGGTTTCGCGCGCGGTGACTTTTGATATAGTGAATCAAACCGATTCGTTCGGCGTTGTTTTTGGTATCTTCATTAAGGATGTGTCTATGTTGCCGAAAATTAATAAAATTCTGTATTGCACCGATCTCTCAAAAAATGCGGTGTTTGCCTTTCGCTATGCGGTGTATTTAGCACAGCAAACTGGCGCCAGCATTCACATTTTAAGTGTGATTGAACACCTGCCCAGCGATGAGCGTTTAACCTTGCAGTCATATATTTATAACCAAAGCGGCAGCGCGGAATTTTTGCAGCAGCGCCTGAGCCAAGCCCAAGCCGACTTACAGCAACGCTTAGAAGACTTTTGGTTAACTTTACCCGTAGAGGATCAAGGCTTGGCACAAAGAATCGTCAGCTGTGACGTAATAGAAGGGCACCCTACGCAAACCATACTCGAGCGAGCGGAAACCCTAAACTGCGACATGATAGTGATGGGCGGCCATGAAAAAGGCTGGCTGCAAGCTTTGCTAGGTAGCGTGGCCAGAGAAGTATTACGCGACTCACGTATTCCCACGTTAATAGTGCCACAACCGAAGGAATCAGTGCCGCAGCGCTGAGTGATGGTTCGACGAATCGACCTTGAGTAGTTCGTAAAAAGCGGAGCCTAATTGGCTCCGCTTTTTATTGGTAAATATTGCATATGCTTGAAGTAAATAATCTTAGCCGCGACGCGTGGGCGGCTGCTTTTTGACTACGTCGGAAAATACCACGTGCAAGTCGGTAGAAGCCGACTCATTGTCCAGGTTCAACTTACCTTCAATATGATCCAGATGCTTTTTCATCATGGCCATGGCGCGGGCCGGATCGCCAGACTCTATGGCTAGCAACAAAGCCTCGTGTTCATTACAAGAGCACTGAGCCTGATGCCCGACTTCGTACTGAGCAATAATCAAAGAGGTTTGCGACACTACGCTGCGTTGAAAGTTAAGCAGAGGCATATTGTTGGCGATATTGGCCAACTCCAAGTGAAATTCACCCGAGAGGCGAATGCCGCTGCCGATATCGCCACGCTCAAACGCATCTTGCTCAGCCTGCACCATGGCACGAATACGCGCCAAGCTTTGGGGGGTAACATTTTTTACGACCAGCTCAATCACCGCCAATTCCACCACCCGGCGCGCGGCAAAGATTTGTCGAGCTTCATCCACGCTGGGCGAGGCTACCACGGCACCCCGGTTGGGCCGAATGCTCACTACTTGCTCATGAGATAAGCGCAATAAGGCGCGACGGATAATGGTACGACTGACGCCAAAAATCTCGCCCAGTGCTTCTTCGCTTAACTTAGTGCCCGGTGCTAACCGCTGTTCAAGAATGGCATCAAAGATATATTCGTAGACGACATCATCTTGAGTATTTGAGCTCGACTTGACGTGTCTGGGCTCCAGTTGACTGAGTGAACTCATAATCTAGATTTCCAGTTAGACCGGCCTGATGGCTGCAAAGCCGATCCAAATATTTGCCGGTTAGTTAAATTTTGTAATTAAGTATACAATCTTACTGTATTTTGTACTTTTCTACAGACACAAACATCCAGAGTGTGACTGAAGACAAAAAACGCCCTGCATTGGGCGTTTTTATGTGACGTCGCTTAGGTTTATGCTTATTTTTGATATTGGCGTTTGCCGAAGATATAGGTCTCACTTACCGCCCTGTCGTCACCCAGCATCATTAACACAAACAACCGCTCAAACAAATGCTGGCTGTTGTTAATGCGTGCATCCATTAAAGGCGTGGCGTGCAAATCCAACACCAAGAAGTCCGCCTCTTTACCGACATTTAAGTTACCTATCTTATCGTCCAAGCTTAAAGAGCGTGCGCCGCCTAATGTCGCCAGATACAAGGCTTTAATCGGGTGCAATTTATGCTCTTGTAACTGCTGAATTTTATAAGCCTCGGCAATAGTGCGCAGCATAGAAAAGCTGGTGCCGCCACCCACGTCTGTACCCAATCCCACCCGAATACCGTGACCCTCGACTTTGGGTAGATCCAATAAGCCTGAGCCTAAAAACAAGTTAGAGGTCGGGCAAAAAGAGATCACCGAATCTGTCTCCCCCATGCGCGCGCATTCCTCTTGCTCTAAATGCACCGCATGGGCAAACACCGATCGCTCACCGAGTAAGTTAAAATGATCGTATACATCCAGATAACCGGCGCGCTCCGGGAACAAAGACTTCACCCACTCAATCTCTTGTTTGTTTTCCGATAAATGAGTCTGTAAATAAACGTCATCATATTCGGCTAACAAGCGCCCGGCCATAGCGAGCTGAGCTTCGGTGCTGGTAGGCGCAAAGCGTGGCGTGACCGCATACAACTGGCGGCCCTGCTTATGCCAGCGCTCAATCAGCGCTTTACTGTCCGCATAGCCAGACTCTGGCGTATCCAGCAGATAGTCAGGCCCGTTGCGGTCCATCATTACCTTACCGGCAATCATGCGCATATTGCGCTTGTCTGACTCAGTAAAGAAGGCTTCAACCGATGCCTTATGCACGGTGCCAAATACCATGGCGGTGGTGGTGCCGTTACGCAGTAATTCATCTAAGAAGAAGCTGGCCACCCGCGCAGCATGCGCAGGGTCGGCAAACTTACCTTCTTCAGGAAAGGTGTAATTATTGAGCCAGTCCAATAACTGCTCGCCGTAGGAGGCGATCATTTCAGTTTGCGGAAAATGAATGTGGGTATCGATAAAGCCGGCGCTAATCAACTTATCTTTAAGTTCAATAATGGGCGTATCAGCGGCTAAACGCGCCAGCACCTGCTCGGCAGGCCCGATGTCGGCAATCAAGCCTTCGCTCACCACTAATAAGCCATCTTCATAATAGGCATAACTGTCTTCTAGCCCCACTTGTGTGGGATCACCGAGACTGTGCAAAATGGCGGCGCGATACGCGGTTATGGGTGTCATAAAAACTCTCCAAAAATTCAGTAATACAGCCTTTGTAACGGAATCCACGGAACCCACGAAAAAATAGAGATCAGATCTGAAAGGGATTTTATGTATAAGAGCCAAACCTAAATAAATATAAGGGATAAGGGGAAAAACACTCCAAATTATAGGGAGTAAGCCCTTAAAAATAATAAGTATTTTTTCGCTTGTGAACTCTTCCGTGAATTCTGAGGATTCCGTGGCAAAAAATATTTTAAGTTTTAATCTCGGTTATACCAAACTCGTTACCGTCGGTTTATCTCGCTCTGTAACTTCGCCAGCTCTTGACGCCAGCGCTTGCTGATAAACGCTAATTAACTCACCAGCCACAGACACCGCAATTTCCGCCGGATACTTACCGACCACTTCGGCCAAGCCGATGGGGCAAATCATCTGTGCTAAATCCGCCTCACTAAAGCCGCGCTCTTTGAGTTTGTAATCAAAGCGCTTGCGCTTAGTTTGCGAGCCAATCACCCCAAAATAACGGGCATCTTGGCGTTTTAAAATTTTTGCACACAGTTCAAGATCTAACTGGTGGTTATGAGTCATCACCAGATAGAAACTGCCTGCTGGCTGATCAGCAATCTCACCGACGGGGTCATCACTCACCACCTGCGTTACACCGCTCAGCTGCTCGGTAGGAAACTCAGACGCGCGTTCATCAATCCAAGTAATACGAAACGGCAAGGTCGCCAAGACATGCACCAAGGCTTTGGCTACATGACCCGCACCAAACAACACCAAATGATGGCGGGCGCGTACCACAGGCTCCAGCATAATGCTGGCCATGCCACCGCAACATTGCCCCAGACTGGCGCCTAAATTAAAGCGCTCCACTTTCATCAAATGCTCGCCGTTTAACAGCATGTCACGGGCCAATTTCAACGCTTTGTACTCAAGATGACCGCCGCCTATGGTGGCGTAGCAGGTGTGCTCGGTGACCAGCATTTTGGTGCCGCTGTCTCTGGGCGTTGAGCCTTTATGCTCAACCACCGTCACCAGCACGCAAGGTTCACCTTTGCGTTCTAGCTCAGCCAAGATCTGAATCCAGTTATCCTTGAACATGACGTTACCTCTATACCTCTCACCAGCAGATGCTGACTTGCTCTTCTCAGATGACTCAATAGTCACTGAGAGGCAACAGGGATTACCTCAGCCGACCATCACATGACAAGGACGTCATGTGTGAGCCTTACATGGATGTACTTGTAGCGTGTCGGAGGAGGCAGCCCTGTTGCCTCTTAATCACCCAAACCTGCTACTTAGCCAACACTTCCTCAGCAGCAGTAACAGCTTCATTTTGCTCAAACCAAGCCTGCATTTGCTCCACCGCCCACAGTACGCGCTCGGGTGTGGCGGGTGAGTCCATGTGTGGATACTTTTTATAGTTGGACACACTGGCCACCGCATCTTTTAGCGCACACCACACCGAGATACCCAGCATAAAGGGCGGCTCGCCCACGGCTTTAGAATGGAAGACGGTGTCTTCAGGATTCTTGCGGTTTTCCACTAAGGTAGTGCGAAAATCAATCGGCATATCAGTGATCGCCGGAATCTTGTAACCCGCCGGCCCTTGAGTCATCAACTTGCCTTTATCGTTCCATACCAGCTCTTCGGTGGTTAACCAGCCCACAGCTTGTACGAAGGCGCCTTCTACCTGACCAATGTCGATGGCTGGGTTTAGTGAGTCGCCCACGTCATGCAGAATATCCGCCCGTAAGATCTTGTACTCACCGGTTAAGGTGTCGATCACCACTTCAGAGCAGGCGGCGCCGTAAGCAAAGTAATAGAAAGGCGAGCCTGATCCGGTGGCATGATCGTAGAAGATCTTAGGTGTACGGTAGAAACCGGTGCTGGACAGCGAAATCTGGTTGAAATAAGCCAGCTGAATAAATTCTGGGAACGACAACATCTGATGACGGATCTGTACCAAATTATTCTTGAAGATCACTTCTTCTGGCGTCACTTGAAAGTGCCCGGCTGCCCAGTCGATCAAGCGCTGCTTAATAGTTTGCGCGGCATTTTGCGCCGCCTTACCGTTAAGATCCGTGCCGCTAGAAGCCGCGGTCGGTGAAGTGTTCGGCACTTTATCGGTGTTAGTGGCGGTGATTTGGATCCTGTCAATATCGACCTGAAACTCTTCGGCGACAATTTGTGCCACCTTGATATTCAGCCCTTGCCCCATTTCGGTGCCGCCGTGGTTCAGATGAATACTGCCATCCGTGTACACGTGCACTAAGGCTCCCGCCTGATTTAAGAAACTGGCAGTAAAGGAGATACCAAACTTCACCGGCGTCAGCGCCAAGCCCTTTTTCAAAATCGGGCTCTGGGCGTTAAAGGCTTTGATTTCGCTGCGACGCTTGGCGTATTCACTGGAGGCTTCAAGATCCGCCACCATCTCGTGAATAATATTGTGCTCTACCGGCTGATGGTAGTGAGTGACGTTTCGATCCTCTTTACCATAGAAATTGCGCTTGCGGATTTCCAGCGGATCCTTGCCCAAGTAAGAGGCGATTTCGTCCATCGCATGCTCTATGGTCATCATGCCTTGCGGCCCACCAAAGCCCCGATACGCAGTATTAGAGGCGGTGTTAGTTTTACATCTGTGACCCACTACTGTGGCATCGCCCAAGTAATAAGCGTTGTCGGAGTGGAACATGGCGCGGTCCACGATTGAGGACGATAAGTCTGGGGAATACCCACAATTGCCGGCCACCATAATGTCGGTGGCTTGAATGCGACCCGTATCATCGAAACCAATTTTATAGGTGTTATAAAACGGATGACGCTTGCCGGTCATGTTCATGTCTTCCATGCGCGGCAAGCGTATCTTGGTGGGTCGACCGGTCAGGTGGGCCACCACAGCCGCCATGCAGGCAGGACCGGCAGCTTGGGTTTCTTTACCGCCAAAGCCACCGCCCATACGGCGCATATCGACCACCACCTTATGCATGGGCACGCCCAAGACACTGGCCACCAATTTTTGAATTTCAGTGGGATGCTGGCTGGAGGTAAACACCATCATGCCGCCATCTTCGGTGGGCACCACTGAACTAATTTGGGTCTCAAGGTAAAAGTGCTCTTGGCCACCAATATGAATGCTGCCTTCAATCACATGCTTAGCCTTGGCTAAACCTGCCGCCGAGTCGCCTCTTTGCTGCTTATGGCTTTCGGTAACGAAGTGCTTGTTGGCCAATGCTTCTTCTACACACAGCACTGGGTGTAAGTCTTCATATTCAATCACGGCTAACATGGCCGCCTTGCGCGCCGTTTCTAAGTCTTTAGCGGCGACCGCAAAGATGGGCTGGCCCACATATTCCACGACGCCATCAGCCAACAGCGGGTCGCCGGGTAAAATGGCACCTATGTCCAACTGACCGGGTACATCTTTGGCGGTGATCACCAAGGTAACGCCCTCAACGTCATAGCAAGGGCTGACGTCTAGCTTGGTGATGCGCGCATGGGCGCGATCCGACATTCGCGCATACAAGTGCAACTGGTTAGGAAACTCCAAGCGGTCGTCTATGTATTGCGCCTCTCCCGCCACCTGCATGGCGGCACTGTCGTGGGGCACACTTTTGCCTACGCCGGTTTGCAGGTTTTGTTTAACCTGCGCCATCATTTCATCCATGGTCAGAATTAGTTGCGCTTGATTAGACATAAGACGTCACCCTAGTTTCCAGTTGCAGACTTTGTTGCTCCAGAAAATACTTGTAGAGCAGGTTAGTGGCGGTTTTGCTGCGATATTCTTTGCTGGCTCTAAAGTCAGACAGCGGCTCAAAATCGCCGGTTAATGCTTTCATGGCTGCTTTAACGGTGGCATGGTTCCACGGCTGATTGAGCAAGGCTTGCTCACAGGCCGCTGCGCGCTTAGGCACGGCTGCCATGCCGCCAAAGGCAATGCGCGCGTCAGTGATCAGCCCATCGGTAATGGTTAAGTTAAAGGCACCACAGACCGCAGAAATATCATCGTCTAACCGCTTAGACAGCTTATACACCTTGAAGTGCTGATTTGGCTTAGGCTTAGGCACGATAATCTGTTCAATAAATTCGCTGGTTTGCTGGGCAGTTTTCTTGTAATCCAAAAAGTAGTCGCCAATGGGCAGCTCGCGACGTACCTCACCTTTGCGCAGCACTAAGCGGGCATTTAAGGCCATCAACACCGGCGGGGCATCACCAATAGGAGAAGCGTTGGCCACGTTGCCGCCAAGGGTGCCTTGATTACGAATTTGCAAAGACGCAAAACGATGCAGCAGCTCGCCCATATCGGGGAATACCCGATTCAAGGGCTCGAAGCTGTCACTTAAGCTGCGCGCAGCACCAATCACCAGCTGTTCATCATCTTCGGTGAGCTGCTTCATATCGCGCACGTTGCCCACATAAATCATCTTCGGCAGTTCACGATAAAACTGCGTCACTTGTAAGGCTAAGTCGGTGCCACCGGCCAATAGCTGGGCATCGGGATGCTCAACTAACAATGCCGCCAGCTCATCGCTGGATACCGGCGAGTAGCACACCTTGTCGTTTCCGTTAAGGGTAACTAGGGTGTCTGTTTCTATTTTATCCAGCTTGGCCAAGATGTCAGTTTCATAGCGCGAGAACTGATCAACAAGCTGTGGTTGCTCAGCAATGGTCTTGGCCGCATCCACTATCGGGCGATAGCCAGTGCAACGACAAAGGTTGCCGGCCAGTGCTTCAAAGATATCGGGTTGCGTAGCAGCGGGCTTATTTTTGCTTAAGGCAAACATCGACATAATAAAGCCTGGCGTACAGAAACCGCACTGCGAGCCATGAAAATCCACCATAGCTTGCTGCACCGGATGCAAGCTGCCGTCTTTAGCTTTTAAGTCTTCGACGGTGAGCAATTGTTTGCCGTGCAGTGTTGAGACGAAGGTCAGGCAGGAGTTAACGGTCTGGTAGCGAATATGCTCATCCACACGCTCTCCCAACACTACGGTGCAGGCACCACAGTCGCCCGAGCCACACCCCTCCTTGGTGCCGTTTTTACCTACGCGAGTACGCAAATAGTTAAGCACCGTCATATTTGGCGACAGGTCACTTTCCTCTCGCAACTCTTGGTTAAGTAGGAACTTAATCAAGCTAACCTCCTTCAGCTATACACTGCACACCTTGCAAGACTGCAAAGCAATAATATCTTCACGTGTAATTAAAGTGAAAGCTGACCATATAGTCAATAAAATATTTACTTATTATTAACCTTACCGTGATCAACTAAGCCGATAAATAAAATTAACTCTTTTTAATCAGCGTCTTAAATGCAAATCAGTATTGTGTACTCTTTGTGATTTTCACCTGATCGCAACCGCTACTTTATTGTAGCTCGCGACAGTAACGCTTGAGTGATCGCGCCTTGGCTGCAGGCGTAAGGCATCGCCTGTTGGCGACAGAAAAGAGCGTGGCAACACAAGGAAACGGCGAGTAAAGAAATGAGCAAGCATGGAAGAAGAGAAGTTGTAAATCAGTATCGTAGGGAAGAGTAAAAGCACCAGTACAGTAAGGCGGCGATAAACGCGGTTTTTAAAACAGTCAGTTAAGGTACTTGGTATTAAAATACATGCTATTAAGTACTTGGTATAAAGCACCTTAACTGACGGGTGAAGCGTTAGTGATCCGCAGGTAAAGATTTAACGGCACAACCGCCAATCACCATGCGGGTGATAAGGGTGGCAGCGCGATCGAAGTCTTGGTCGTCTAATTCTTCTTTACCCAGCGCCGTGGTGATCTGCCAATTAAAGTCCGCATAGGTTTGGGTGGAGGCCCAAATCGCAAATAACAAATGGTGAGCATCAATCGGCGCCATTAAGTCTTGTGCTATCCAGTCATTAAGTTTGGCGGTCAAGGTGCGAGTTTGCTCGGCGAGTTGCTCGACAATGTCGGTGGGTAAATGGGGAGCGCCATGCATGATTTCATTGGCGAACACTTTAGAGGCGTAGGAGTAGTGCCTGGAGATCATGAGCTTGGATTTAATATATGCCGTGAGTGCGACCACCGGATCCTGATATTCGATAAAAGGGGCTGACGCGGCTAACAACGGCTCGACCACACTTTCTAGTACGGCGCGATAGAGCTTCTCTTTACTGCCAAAGTAATAATAAATATTAGGCTTAGGTAATTGGGCCAGCTCGGCAATCACGGCGGTTTTGGTTGCTGCATAGCCATGTTCAGCAAATACGCGGCTCGCGGCTCGTATAATAATTTCTTCGTTTTTGGCTCTGATCCGAGACATAGTGTCGTTGAACTCCCTATCATTCCGTCGGTATCTTAGCTAACCCTACCCGAATTTCGGCTGAATTTAATCAAAAAAAAGCGCCCTATAAAATGGGCGCTCAGTAGGAGTAACATTAATATTTTGCAAAATTATTCTGCAATCAACATTACTCTGCTACTAATACATCAGATTAGCTGGTTACGACTATACACATTTAAGCTACCTTGCCGCCATGCTTATACCCGTGAATTTATGCAGTCTTATTTACAATCAGCAATTAGCTCAGCCAGTTCTACACCGGCTACGGCGCACAGCTCGTCTACATCAGGTGTATCGCCACTGATGCCCACGGCACCAATAATTTTATTCTGTGCATCACGGATTAATACGCCACCCGCTGCTGGAATAATATGGCCTTGAGCCATCACGTTTACCGCGGCGACAAAAGCAGGACGGGCTTCGGCTACTTCAGCCAAACCACGAGAGCTACGACCTAAGGCCACGGCACCCCACGCTTTACCTTTGGCAATGTCTGGGCGCAATAAACTGGCACCCTCTTGACGCTGCAGCGACACCAAATAACCGGCGCTGTCTAATACAGCAACTGTCATTGGTGCAGCAGAAATTTCTAACGCACGCTGTAAAGCACCACGGGTAATGGTCAACGCTTGTTCAAGTGTTACTGAGCTCATTTTCTCGGACTCCCTGTCGATATTCTAATAGTCGAATCTAGTGATAAAAATTAATTGAGCACTAATAAAACATAAAACACGCCAAATGTTAAGATCTTTTATATGATCTTTACGTTAAGGTAACTTAACGCCTCGCTTATTTAGCCATTATTCATTCAGTCTTAAGCTTACCGATCTTTCTCTGTTTATGGGTTAAAAGACGTTAACATGGTGCTAATGGCATATATATTGCTTTATGCCGTGAGGCTCGGCAGTTTTCTTAGCTCGCAAGTCAGTGCTGACGCCCGCCCTTTTACGGAGAAAAATATGTGGGATTTACGACAAATATCGTCCTTTAATCGCTTTATGTGCTGGTTGCTGTTGAGCAGTACCTTAATCAGCTTGCTGCCTAACACGCTATTTTCCGGCGCCTTTGGCCTGTGGCTGCATGATTATCGCCTGCTATTTATATTAGGTATGGTGGGGGCTGGATCCTACTTTTTATCCCATACGGCCATCATAGGATTTCAGTATGTGTTTTATCGTAAGCAGCGTGTGATGCAACAACGGCTCTTGAAAGAGTTATTGGATTATTTGGATGCCAATGAAAAAGCCGTATTGCGTGAGTTTGTTATCCAGCGCAAAAGCGTCATTAAATTGCCAGTGACTGAGCCTGCCGTCAAAAATTTGTTAGAGCAAGGCATCCTCAGCTACGCGTTCGGCGAGCCCGGCGAAGCTGGCCTAAATGCCATTAAGCCGTTAATGATCGCCATTGCCGCCCGCCCGCTGCTGACTTTTAAGGTGTTAGGGCTAAATCCGGCCAATATGACCGAAGAGCAAAAGAGCTTAATCATGAGTGACAGACCCAAGTACGCTTACAAGCAGTTAGATAGGCATGGCTAAGGCTGAAAACAACGCTCTACGCCGTACGCGATACGTCAAAACATTCTGAACCAGCCGGAGACCAACGTAGGGCGTACAGCGTAAGGCGTTTTTACCGCTATCTCTTAGCTATTCCTTCGTTCTTTCTGCTAAGTAACCTTCGTAATCCGGTATACAAATACTAAAATCCTGACTCATTTGCATGCTGTCCATCAGCATATCCGCGGTCGACACATTGGTGGCGACGGGAATATTCCACACCGTGGCTAAGCGCAACAAGGCCTTCACATCGGGGTCGTGAGGGACCGCATTCAGCGGATCCCAGAAGAAAATCAACACATCGATTTTGCCCTCGGCAATCAGCGCACCCAGCTGTTGGTCTCCGCCCATGGGGCCAGACATCAAACAACGAACCGGCAAGCCAATCTGGCGGCTCAGCATGCTGCCGGTAGTGCCTGTAGCATAGAGATGATGCAACTTGAGAGCTTCGGCACGCCGCCCTACCCATTCCAGTAATTGGCTTTTTTTATGGTCGTGGGCCACTAAGGCCACATTTTTATGCGCGGGCAGAATACGACAGGTTTCTTTCATCTGTGTTTGAGTCCTAATAAAAAGCGAACCCCATACTAGCTAAAACAAAGTCGAGCGCCTAGCACTTGTGGCTAAGGCGTGAGGCGACAGGTTTGCGTCGAACGCCAAACCAAACAAAGAGCGGTGAATTTGTTTTTTGTAGGCGAACGCTTGCTCTCGCATTTCGCCGAGGCGGAACGGTTTAAAATATTTTACTGCGCGAACTAACAGCTAGGGTCTGTTGACGTTTCACATGGGCAGCCATAGAAACCCGCAGGCCATGGCCACCGTGCTTGCGTAATTCCGCTTCAACTTGTCGAAGCGCGACGCCACGGCCCGATATTGCTTTAACCGAGCAAAGGCGTTTTCCACCAAATGTCGATAACGATACAAACCTCTATCCAAGTCAGCGTTACCTTTGGTGGAATTGCGCTTTCTGGGGATGACGGGTTGAGCGCCTTGTGATGCGATCTGCTCCCGGAGCGGTTCGCTGTCATAGCCTTTGTCCGCGATAATGGCTTGTGTGGCCGGCAGCTTGGCAATCAGTTTCGGCGCGGCCTTACAATCGTGAACCTCACCGCCGGTGATATCGAATTCGATGGGCAGGCCATAGGCATCCACGGCCAGATGAATCTTGGTGGTGTTACCTGCCCGGCTTTTCCCTATGGCTTGGTTATCAGAACGGGCTGCCCCTGCACTATGTTGATGCGCCTTGACGTAGGTGCCATCAATGAAGGTCCACTCCAGGTCTGGCTGCACCACCAGCGCCTTGAAGATCCTGAGCCACTTGCCTGCGGCTGACCAGGCATTAAAGCGCTTGTAAACTTTGTTCCACCCTCCGAAAGCGGTGGGCAGATCCCGCCTAGGGCAACCAGTGCGCATACGATAAAGCATACCTTCTACCGTCATACGTAAATCACGCTTGTCATAGATGGATTCTTGCAGCAAAATTTTCCGTAGCTTCGACCAGAACTCATCAGTGAGCAGTAATCGGGGCATCGCAAACTCGTACCATTAGAATGTGATAACTTGAACAATACGAGCTTTCTCTTTTATATCAATATCTTATAGTCAAACGTCAACAGACCCTAATACCATTCTGGAAATATAACTGATCATATCATCCTGCTTCGCAAGACCGTCGAAGTCCTCTTCACCGAAGAGCCGGACGGCTACACTGCATCTGTCTTTTGTAGTGTGGCAATTTATTAGCCACGGTTTTATGTTTTAAAACAGCCAGCGAAGCTGGCCCGTCGAACAAGTTGACGGCTACAAGGTAAAAAAACTTTGCTGAAGTCCTCTTCACCGAAATTATGAGATAGGTCATATTTTTACTTAGATTGGTATAAAGTGTGAGAAAAATACCGAGTGAGACCTTAAAACAACAAAGCCCCTAAACGGGGCTGAGTGTGCTTGATGCGAGAAATATCAATAGCGGTGGAGGGTCACCTTGGTGGCGCTTAAGCGACTTCGTAATACAGGCAGGCTTTGGCATTTTCTTCTGCCAAAATAGCCATGGCGACCGGCACGCACTTACCGCACTGGGAGCCCACAGCTAGCTGTTGCTTTAATTGTTTAAATTCATTGCCGCCGTTCGCAATCGCGTCACGCAGCTGACTATCAGTAATGCCCTTACACAAACACACATACATAGTTAGATCCTCCGCATCAATGAAAGGAATCTAAATGATATTAGTTATCAATGCAAGTCATTAGTGCTTAAATTTTAACTCACTTCACACTTTTTATTCGAGAGCAGATCAAGCTCGTCCTAACGCGCATTTAAGGCTTATAGCGGCGGCTATAAGCTTTTTTATCTAAGGTGTGGGTATGTAATCCGTTAAGGCAAGCTAGCTGCGATAAGCGCTTTCAAGACGAGGCGCTAGGCCCGAGAGGTCGTAGCCGGCGGCACTGGCTTGTTGCACCAGTTGTGCGCTGGGCACACTTGCGGCCTGTGATAATGCCCACAAGGTAATGGAGCGGGTACCGGTGCGGCAAAACGCCAACACCGGCTCTTTATTGCGCTCAGCTTGATTCAACAGTTCGCCAAATTGCGCTATCTCTTGCTCACTAAACTCACCGGGCTTAATTGGCAGCCAATGCCAATGTAAACCCAGCTCTTTGGCGCGCTCAGCCAAGCTCTCAGCGGCGGGTTGCTCTAGAGCCTCACCATTCGGTCGATTGCAGATAATAGTGCCGTAGCCGGCGTTTTTAAGTGTTAATAAGTCATCGCTCGTGACTTGGTCTGTCACTGACAGCGAATCGGTTACGGATTTAATGTCCATCAAGCACCTCAACAAATAAATGAGACCGCGTGAACGCCGTTTCAACACTCAAGCGTTACGCTAAACCACTACCCTAGATAATGGCTTGGCGTAACGCCAGTACAGGCATAAAAAAAGGAGGCCTAGGCCTCCTTTTTATATACTTTTAAGCGCTAATTAAGCAACGATTTTCGCTACAACACCAGCACCAACAGTACGACCACCTTCACGGATAGCAAAACGTAAACCGTCTTCCATCGCGATAGGAGCAATCAGAGTAACAACCATGTGTACGTTGTCACCAGGCATAACCATCTCAACGCCTTCTGGCAATTCGATAGTACCGGTCACGTCAGTTGTACGGAAGTAGAACTGTGGACGGTAGCCTTTGAAGAACGGAGTGTGACGACCGCCTTCTTCTTTTGACAGAACGTAGATTTCTGATTCAAAAGTAGTGTGTGGCTTGATTGAACCTGGCTTAGCAAGAACCTGACCACGTTCAACGTCTTCACGCTTAGTACCGCGCAGCAGAACACCAACGTTCTCACCAGCACGACCTTCGTCAAGCAACTTACGGAACATTTCAACACCAGTACAGGTGCTCTTAACGGTGTCTTTCAGGCCGATGATTTCGATTTCTTCACCAACTTTAACGATACCGCGCTCAATACGACCAGTTACAACAGTACCACGGCCTTGGATTGAGAAAACGTCTTCGATTGGCAGCAAGAAAGCACCATCGATTGCACGCTCTGGATCAGGGATGTAAGAGTCAAGTGCGTCAGCCAGTTCAAGAATCTTTGGCTCCCACTCAGCGTCACCTTCCAGACCTTTCAGTGCAGAACCCAGGATTACTGGAGTGTCATCGCCTGGGAAGTCGTACTCAGACAACAACTCACGGATTTCCATCTCAACCAGTTCCAGCAATTCTTCGTCATCAACCATGTCACACTTGTTCATGAACACGATGATGTAAGGAACGCCAACCTGACGGGCCAACAGGATGTGCTCACGAGTCTGTGGCATAGGGCCATCAGTCGCAGCAACAACCAAGATTGCGCCATCCATTTGAGCAGCACCGGTGATCATGTTTTTAACATAGTCAGCGTGACCTGGGCAGTCTACGTGTGCGTAGTGACGTGCTTCAGTATCGTACTCAACGTGAGAAGCGGCGATGGTGATACCACGTGCTTTTTCTTCTGGAGCGTTATCGATTTGAGCGTAGCCGCGTGCGGTGCCGCCCATTTTCTTAGCTAATACAGTAGTAATAGCAGCAGTCAAAGTGGTTTTACCGTGGTCAACGTGGCCGATAGTACCAACGTTTACGTGTGTTTTTACGCGTTCGAATTTTTCTTTAGACACGGACTAGTCCTTCCTAATTTGTTCCCACTTCACTTTTGTAAGCGGGTAATTAAAACAAAAAGATTAATAACCTTTACGAGCAGCAACCAACGCTTCAGCCATGCTTGCAGGTACTTCGCCGTACTTTTCAAACTCCATGGAGTAAGAAGCACGACCTTGCGACTGTGAACGCAGATCTGTAGCGTAGCCAAACATTTCCGACAGCGGGATCACGGCGTTGATAACTTTGCCTGACGGGCCATCTTCCATGCCTTCGATGATACCACGGCGACGGTTTACGTCACCGATTACATCACCCATATACTCTTCTGGCGTCTCAACTTCAACCTTCATCACAGGTTCAAGCAGCACGGGGTCGCAATTCATGAAGCCTTCTTTAAACGCCATGGAACCTGCGATTTTAAAGGCCATTTCAGAAGAGTCAACATCGTGATAAGAGCCATCGTATAATGTGACCTTGATATCTTCAATCGGATATCCGGCCAATACGCCTTGTTTCATCTGTTCTTGAATACCTTTATCTACCGCTGGGCAATATTCTTTAGGAACAGTGCCACCGATGATCGCATTCTCAAACAGATAACCCGCACCGGGTTCGCGAGGTTCAATTTTGAGCCATACATGACCAAATTGACCACGACCCCCTGATTGGCGGATGAACTTACCTTCTTGCTCCACGCTAGTGCGGATGGTTTCGCGGTAGGCCACCATGGGCTTACCCACGTTAGCTTCCACACCAAACTCTCGCTTCATGCGTTCGACAAGGATATCAAGGTGCAGTTCACCCATACCGGCGATAATTGTCTGACCAGACTCTTCATCGGTATTGACGCGAAAAGACGGATCTTCCTGCGCCAAACGTGTCAAAGCCATGCCCATTTTTTCTTGGTCGGCTTGAGTTCTGGGCTCTACGGCCACAGAAATAACCGGCTCAGGGAAATCCATGCGCTCTAAAATAATAGGCGCACTGGGATCACACAGGGTATCACCTGTCGTCACGTCTTTGAGACCGATAGCCGCGGCGATGTCGCCTGCACAAACGGATTTAATTTCTTCGCGTTTGTTGGCGTGCATCTGCACGATACGACCAAGGCGTTCACGTTTCCCCTTGACTGAGTTCAACACGGCATCACCGGTATTTATAATGCCAGAATACACGCGGAAAAAAGTCAGGTTACCCACAAACGGGTCGGTTGCCACTTTAAACGCCAAGGCGGAAAAAGGGGCTTTATCGTCAGCAGGACGCAAATCTGGCGTCTCACCGTCGATCTTAAGACCGGTAATGGCATGAACTTCTACTGGAGAAGGTAAATAGTCGATAACCGCATCTAACATGGCCTGGACACCTTTATTTTTAAAGGCCGTACCACAGGTCACGAGAATGATTTCGCTATTTAACACGCGTTGACGCAAAGCGGCCTTAATTTCGGCTTCACTCAGCTCTTCGCCTTCCAAGTATTTGTCCATCAGTTCATCGTTGGCTTCAGCAGCAGCTTCCACCATGTTCTGACGCCATTTTTCGGCTAACTCTTGCATCTCAGCTGGAATGGCATGAGTAACAAAAGTCGTGCCATGGTTTTCTTCGTCCCAGTCAATGGCTTGCATTGTCACTAGGTCGATCACCCCTTTGAAGTTTTCTTCGGAGCCGATCGGTAATTGTACAGGAACAGCTTCGCCTCTAAGGCGAGACTTGATCTGCTCAACCACACGTAAGAAGTCAGCACCGGTACGGTCCATTTTATTAACGAACGCGATACGCGGAACTTTATATTTATTCGCCTGACGCCATACGGTTTCAGACTGCGGCTGAACGCCACCTACCGCACAGTACACCATAACAGCACCATCGAGTATGCGCATGGAACGTTCAACTTCAATGGTGAAGTCAACGTGCCCTGGCGTATCTATGATGTTGATGCGATGCCGTGGATATTGGTGAGCCATGCCATCCCAAAAACAGGTGGTCGCAGCAGAGGTGATAGTAATACCACGCTCTTGTTCCTGCTCCATCCAGTCCATGGTAGCGGAACCTTCGTGAGTCTCACCAATTTTATGATTTACACCGGTATAAAACAGCACCCGCTCTGTGGTGGTGGTTTTGCCGGCGTCAATGTGAGCACTAATGCCGATGTTGCGATAGTACTCAATTGGAGTTGTACGAGCCACAATAAGATCCTCTTTCTAAGGTCAATGCCCTTAGTAAGTAATTAAAAGGGGTGCGCCAAACAGCGCACCCATCCAATTACCAGCGGTAATGTGCAAACGCTTTGTTTGCTTCAGCCATACGGTGCACGTCTTCACGCTTCTTAACCGCAGAACCTTTGTTGTCAGCAGCATCCAACAGCTCGCCAGCTAAACGCTGAGCCATGGACTTTTCGCCACGCTTACGCGCAGAGTCTACTAACCAGCGCATGCCTAAGGCATTACGACGTACTGGACGTACTTCTACTGGCACCTGGTAGGTAGAACCACCTACGCGGCGTGATTTAACTTCAACTGTAGGACGAATGTTTTCTAAGGCTTCTTCAAACAGCGCCAAATGCTCTTTGCCGCTTTTTGCAGCAGCTGCTTCTAGGGCTGTGTAAACGATAGTCTCAGCAGTAGATTTTTTACCATCTACCATCAGGATGTTTACAAATTTTGCCAGCAAATCGGATCCGAATTTAGGATCTGGTAATATTTTACGCTGGCCGATAACGCGACGTCTTGGCATTGAAAATTCTCCGTAACTTCAGGGATAACCCAAAACACAATAGTGTTATTGAATAAAATGTTTGGCCTTACTTAACAGAGAACTATTAAGACTTTGGCTTCTTGGCACCGTACTTAGAACGGCCCTGGCGACGTGCAGTAACACCAGAGGTATCCAGCGCGCCACGAATGGTGTGGTAACGCACACCTGGTAAATCTTTAACACGACCGCCGCGGATCAGCACTACGGAGTGCTCTTGCAGGTTATGGCCTTCACCACCAATGTATGAGTTAACCTCAAAACCATTGGTCAGACGAACACGACATACTTTACGTAATGCAGAGTTAGGCTTCTTAGGGGTGGTGGTATATACACGGGTACATACGCCGCGTTTTTGCGGGCACGATTCCAGCGCAGGTACGTTGCTCTTTGCAGCAGCGACCTTACGCGGTTTACGGACCAGCTGGTTAATAGTAGTCATTAACAGCTCCTGAAAATGTATCGTTCTACAGTTGTGAAAAACGGTCCTCAAAAAGCGAGGACGCAAAATTCTATGCTTGCTACCGCTCTGAGTCAAGATTTATACAGTTTTAGCGGTACAATTTATGTGCATCAGACTACCAAGCTTGGGGGCTGCCCCATTTTGCGACTAAATCGACCCAATCGAGCATGCTAATTGGCTGCCCTATTGCCTGACTTAAACCACGTGCTTGTAAGTCTTCTGCCATCACATACAAACGCTGGCTGTTCGCCAACGTTTGTAATGGTGCTTGCCACCAGGAGGCTTGCCCCAAAGGTGCTTGCGACTGGGCTACCGTAGCCGCAATCACGCCATCTTGCCATAACAACAGCCGATCATCGGGCTGGAACTCACGCAAAGCGTGTGCTAATGCCTGATGACTAAAAGGCGAATGTTTTACCGTATGCAGCATGTTTTCCCTTAGTCACTCAGCTGAATGCTTACACGCTGAAGACTCAAAAGCTCAGCCGAACGTTAAAGCCTGCCAGTGTCTGTTGCCAGTCATGGGGCGCCAGCACCTGAGCAGGAATGGTGATTTGCGCCACCCCTATGCCCCGCTCAGTTAACGAGCGCTGGCACACGTACACCTGCTCCACATCGTACAAGTCGAGCAAACCAAAGGTAGGTGCATAGTGGCGGCCTAAAATAGCGCTGGGGTCTTGCTCAGCCAATAACTGATAGACACCATCATCGCTAAAGAACACCCCTATGTCTTCATTGAGGGCGGACGTGGCCAGCACCGCATCCAAGCCTTCTCGGCCTGACGCCGAACCATGGGGAGCCGTACGAAACAGAAAGGCGACGTTATTCACAAGCAAACACCTTCCTGTTCGAGAGCGTTATGCTCGTTCTTCATAACAGCGCCCTCAAAATTGCACTACCCGATCGGCGGTCAGTGCAGCCTCGGCAAGCTGGCCTAAACCACTCAAATAAAAAGGCTCGGCCAAGTTCCATTGGCTCAAATTCGCGTGCGCAGCACTCACTTCATCGCACACACCGCGGCGTAGCGCGGCGGCCACGCACACATCTAAGCGCAGCCCTTGCGTCTTCGCCAATGCAGCCCAGGCTTGTTGCAAGTTAGTTTCATCGCTTGCCGGCACCACCAAGTGATTGGCGTTATGCACGCCTTCTTGATAGAAAAAAACATGGCTCAGCACATGGCCTTGTTCAAGCACAGCCTGAGCGAAGCGATAAGCATCACTGGCAGCTTGCGTGCCGTAACTTGGCCCGGTCACTAATAAGGCAAAGCGCAGCGCTGTGGGTGTCGCCTCGGCTGCTGGATACACATCCATCACTGAATTAATCGAGGCAGACAATGGCTTCCACTTCTACTAACACGTCTTTCGGCAGCCGCGCCACTTCTACGCAAGAACGAGACGGCGCACCCAGCGTAAAGTAGCTGGCATAGACTTCATTGAAAGGTACAAAGTCGGCCATGTCCTTCAAGTAGCAGGTGGTTTTGACCACATGGGTGCTGTCGGCGCCAGCAGCGGTCAGGATAGCCAATAAGTTATCCATTACCTGCTTGGTTTGTGCCTCAATACCGCCGGCTACGACTTCCATGGTAACTGGATCCAGCGGGATCTGGCCTGAAGTAAAGAGCATATTACCCACTCGAGTGGCTTGCACATAAGGGCCGATTGCAGCGGGGGCGTGTTCTGTGGCTATGATGCTTTTAGTCATGATGTCTCCGGGGTGGGGGGCGATAGCTCTTCGTCATCGCGTTTTTTTTGCCGAATATAAAGATAAACGGTGTGTTTTGAGATATTGAGCTTGCTCGACACCATGGCAATGGCGTCTTTGATGTCGAAAATGCCCTTCTCATATAGCGTGGTCACTATATGTTTATTTTTAAGATGATTGGCCACCAGCCCATTGGCGTTAATGCCCTCTATGGTGCGCTCTACGGTCAAGGTCACCAGCTCTTCAACGTTATTATTGAAGTTTTCCGGTGACACTTCGACACGCTTAGCCACTTGCGGCTTAGGCATTAACTCGCCCAGCAACTCATGAAAAGGGGCGCCTAAGTGCAGATGGATACAGAGCAAGCCTAACGCCTCGCCCTGTGCATTGACCAGCAACTGCAAAGAGGTCTTAATTGGCGCGCCTAACCGAGTGTGCGCAAAGTAAGTAACATGGTGCACCGAGTCTGCAAGCAGCGCGGTAACATGCAGTGCCAGCGACTCCGGCATGGGCTCACCGACTAAGTGTGTGCCCTGCTCGCCTTGTACCTGCTTTAGCAAAGGTTGGCTGGGTTCCATCAGCGAGTACAAGCATAGCTCACAGTGCTGACCAAACATCTCAGCCAGCCCTTCCATAACGCCGCCATAGCGATGAACAAGTACCGACTCGGTATTATTCTGCTCGACACACTCTTGCTCTTTTGGCTGACTCAGAGACTCGACAGTCTCTCTTTGCGCTAGCATTGCTGGCTCCATAGCACCAAACATCTGCTGCTGATTTTCAACTGCTGAGGTTAGATGTCAACTTATTTTACGAATTGAGAGCGGGACTGTGAAGTGAGAGGCGTGAATGGTAAGGCGCGAGTAGATTTGCCTAACTGGCAGCGTTCAACCCTGTGGCAGCCATCCATTACTGAGCGTCAGTATAGCGACCTGTTTCTCTTACACCGCACACTTTACAGCTCTTGCTCGCCATAAAAAAACCGCCCGAAGGCGGTTTTTGAGATGCATCACGCTTAGCTCAATTACGAGCGCAGTGATTTTTCGCCGCGTGCAATACCACACACACCGCTGCGCACCACTTCCACGACTTCGGTGCTCTCACTCATGTTGCGAATAAAAGCATCGAGCTTATCGCTGGTGCCCACCAACTGTACCGTGTACAGATGTGGCGACACATCGACGATTTGGCCGCGAAAGATATCGGCGGTGCGCTTTACTTCATCGCGATTCGCGCCATCGGCTCGCACTTTCACCAGCACAATTTCGCGCTCTATGTGATCGCCTTCGCTCAAGTCACTCACTTTGAGCACATCCACCAGCTTGTTCAGCTGCTTGATGATCTGCTCAATTTGGCGCTCATCACCGGCGGTGACTATGGTCATGCGCGACAGCGTCGGATCTTCGGTCGGTGCTACGGTCAAAGTTTCGATGTTATAAGCGCGCTGAGAAAACAAGCCCACTACGCGGCTCAAGGCACCGGACTCGTTTTCCAGTAACAGGGATATAATACGCCGCATTAGGTTCTCTCCGTTTTACTTAAATACATGTCATCCATAGCACCGGTTTTAATCTGCATCGGATAAACGTGCTCTTCTGGATCGATAATAATATCCATAAACACCAGCTTGTCGGTCATCGAGAAACACTTCTCGAGTGCCGCATCCAGCTCTTTAGGATCCGATACCCGAATGCCCACATGGCCATAAGCTTCCGCCAGTTTCACAAAGTCCGGCAAAGAGTCCATATAAGAGTGGCTTTCGCGACCTTCATAAAACATCTTCTGCCACTGCTTCACCATGCCAAGCGAATGGTTGTTCAGGGAGATAATCTTCACCGGTATGTTGTATTGCATACAGGTAGACAGCTCTTGAATATTCATCTGAATAGAGCCATCACCGGTCACACAGATAGAAACCGCATCGGGTCGTGCCATTTGCGCGCCCATGGCGGCCGGTAAACCAAAGCCCATGGTGCCCAAACCGCCGGAGTTGATCCATTGGCGCGGCTTATCGAACGGGTAGTAGAGCGCGGCAAACATTTGATGCTGGCCCACGTCTGAGCTGACCATGGCCTTACCTTCGGTAATACGATAGATAGACTCAATGACTTGTTGCGGCTTAATATAGGTGTCGCTTTTGGCATAATCTAAGCACTTAAGTGCTCGCCATTCGTCAATTTGTGTCCACCAATCGGTCATGGCGTTAGGGTCAGTGTTTAAACCCAGCTCACGAATGATGTCCAGCATCTGCTCTAATACCGCATCCGCTGAGCCCACAATAGGAATGTGCGCCTTGATATTTTTCGAGACCGAGGTCGGGTCGATATCGACGTGCGCTATGGTGGCATCGGGGCAGAACTTGGCGACGTTGTTGGTTACCCGGTCATCGAAACGCGCACCAATGGCGAGAATAAAGTCCGAGTTATGCATGCTCTTATTGGCTTCATAAGTTCCGTGCATGCCCAACATGCCCACAAACTGCTTATGCGTACCCGGCATCACGCCGAGCCCCATCAGAGTGTTAGTCACCGGCAAGTTAAACTTTTCTGCTAACTCAATCACCAAAGCACTGGCTTCTGCGGTTACTGCACCGCCGCCCACATACATGATCGGGCGTTTGGCAGCAGCAAGCGCTTGCATGGCCTTTTTGATTTGGCCTTTATGACCCACGCTGGTGGGGTTATAAGAGCGCATCGACACCGATTCAGGATAAACATAGGGATGTTTTTCCAGCGGGTTTTGCACATCTTTCGGCAAGTCAATAACCACAGGACCAGGGCGGCCACTGGCGGCGATGTAATAGGCTTTTTTAATGGCCAGCGGAATATCTGAGGCCTTCTTACAGATAAAGCTGTGCTTAACGATAGGCCGCGAGATACCCAGCATATCGGTTTCTTGGAAGGCGTCATCACCAATGTAATAAGTTGGCACCTGACCCGACAGCACCACCATAGGGATCGAGTCCATATAAGCGGTGGCAATACCGGTAATACAGTTAGTCGCACCTGGGCCTGACGTCACCAGCACGGTGCCGACTTTACCCGTAGCGCGGGTATAGCCGTCGGCCATATGTACCGCTGCCTGTTCGTGGCGCACTAATACATGTTCAATTTTGCTGTTTTCAAATAAGGCGTCATAGATATCAAGCACTGAACCGCCGGGATAGCCGAATAAATGCTCGACTCCCTGATCTTCCAGCGCCCGAACCACCATTTGTGCGCCTGATAACATCTCCATGATAAGCCCTCCAGGCTTTACTCTATTTGCTGTGCGGCTGTGCGTGCTAGTCCTTTTAGGCGTTACACCTTTTAGGCATGACACTTTTTAGACATGAAAACAGTGCAAAGCAAATAGCTTTTATCTTTATATAAAAAACAAACACTTCTGCCTGATGGGATAAAGTTAGGCAGAAAAAGGAAGAAAAATCACCTTAACCTGCTTTAAATCGCTTGTCTACGAGCTTTGTTAAAGCTCTACAGCCTGTGATCAGTGCCGTTGACGCACTAATTTTATATCCCACCAACCAGAGGCTAGTTTGAACCTGCTAACTGGGGTCTAACGATTGAACCTGACTACTTTGAGTCTGCTAACAAGGCTAGCAGCTCATTAACCTAGCGTCACATGCTAATAGCAGGCTTTGCGCAGAAGTCCGCATTTTAGAACCATATCGCCACACACCGCTTTATATATGCTATTAGTACTTTTGCTAAAACTGATACGCCTTCTTAAATACCTTCAGCCTGCTGCTGGCTTACTCAGCAAACAGGCAGAAACGCCTTGCTAGACGCTTATATCGACTACCAGTCAATAGCAGTGTAAGACTTCGCCACTTGAACAAAACACAGAGCAAAATATTAGTAAAAAACTAATTACCAGTTTATTAAGCTGCAACACAGCAAGATAAATGCGACAATAATATTGACATCGCCTACGTTTAAAGTTATTGCTATACTGTTGTTCACGAAACTATTCTTCGATGATGGATGAGCGCTATGTTCAAACACACTCAGCTACTATTATTACTAACCTCACTAGTGCTCACGCGCATGGGTCGGTTGTAGCTGGAATTCATCATCCACATACTATACCAATAAAAAACCCGTGCCATCCGCACGGGTTTTTTATATCTGTCGCGGGCGGCAAGGTACATACCACGAGTACACGACTCTCGGTACATAGTTCTCAGCAGTACACAATTAAGAGGAAAGCGACATGTCGGACCAAGTCATTATATTCGATACCACCTTGCGAGACGGCGAACAGGCGCTTTCCGCCAGCCTAACGGTTAAAGAAAAATTACAAATTGCTTATGCGCTCGAACGCTTAGGTGTAGATGTGATGGAAGTGGGCTTTCCTATTTCATCCCCAGGTGATTTTGAATCGGTACAAACCATAGCGCGCCATATCAAGAACAGCCGCGTGTGTGCGCTGGCCCGCGCCTTGGAAGCCGATATAGATGCCGCAGCAGCAGCGTTAAAGTCTGCCGAACAGTTTCGCATTCACACCTTTATTTCTACATCCGACATTCACGTGCAGAGCAAGTTACGCAAAGACTTCGACTCTGTATTAGCCATGGGGGTGCATGCGGTAAAGCATGCGCGCCGCTATACGGATGATGTGGAGTTTTCTTGTGAAGATGCAGGCCGTACGCCCATCGATAACCTGTGCCGAATGGTAGAAGCCGCAATTAACGCCGGCGCCACTACGGTGAACATTCCTGACACTGTGGGTTATACGGTACCAAGCGAGTTTGGTGGCATTATCCAAACCTTATTTAACCGCGTACCTAATATCGATAAAGCGGTGATCTCTGTGCATTGCCATGATGACTTAGGGATGTCGGTCGCCAACTCCATTGCGGCAGTCCAATATGGTGCACGCCAGATTGAATGTACCATCAACGGCATTGGCGAGCGGGCAGGCAACTGCTCGTTAGAAGAAATTGCCATGATATTGAAGACCCGAGCCGAATTCTTAGGGTTGCACACTAATATCAAGCATCAAGAAATTTACCGTACCAGCCAGTTAGTGCGCAATCTGTGCAATATGCCCGTACAGCCGAACAAGGCCATTGTTGGCGCTAATGCCTTCTCACATTCTTCTGGTATTCACCAAGACGGCGTATTGAAGAGCAAGAACACCTACGAAATCATTACCCCAGAAAGCATTGGCTTGCAGAAGAACGAGTTGAACTTAACCTCGCGCTCAGGCCGCCATGTGATCAAACACCGCATGAGCGAAATGGGCTACGGCGAGCAAGATTATGAGCTCGACGCACTGTACGAAAGCTTTGTAGAGCTGGCCGACCGTAAAGGTCAGGTGTTTGATTACGATTTAGAAGCCTTGGTCTTCTTCAGCCAAATTCATGAAGAACCCGAGCAGTTCAAGCTTAAGTACCTCAGCGTGCAGTCTGGCAGTAATGTGATGTCGACCGCCAGTGTACGTATGACCATTGGTGGCGAAGTCATCAATGAAGCCGCCGTGGGCAATGGCCCAGTGGATGCCGTTTATCAGTGTATTAACCGCGTAACGGGTTATGATATTCGCGTCGACAAATATGAGCTTAAGAGCAAGGGCGAAGGTAAAGACGCCCTTGGCCAAGTGGACATCGTCGCCGAGCACAACGGGCGCAAATTCCACGGCATGGGTCTGGCCACCGACATAGTCGAATCGTCTGCCCAAGCCTTAGTACATGTGATTAACAGCATTTGGCGTGCCGAACAGGTCGCAGAAAAAAAAGAAGCCATTCAAAATAAAATTCGTGTGGAGACAGTGTGAGTATGAGTGCAAGTTACAAGGTCGCCGTATTGCCCGGTGACGGCATAGGCCCAGAAGTGATGGCAGAAGCCCTCAAGGTATTAGACAAGGTACAGACTGAGTTTGGTTTTCGTCTGGAGTACAGTCACCATGATGTGGGTGGCATCGCCATCGACAACCACGGCACTCCGCTGCCGGCCTCGACCTTGGCGGCCTGTGAAGCAGCCGACGCTGTGCTGTTCGGTTCGGTAGGCGGCCCTAAGTGGGAACATTTACCGCCGAACGACCAGCCTGAGCGCGGCGCCCTGCTGCCCCTGCGCGGTCACTTCAAGCTATTTTGTAATATGCGCCCAGCACGTATCTACAAAGGCTTAGAAGGCTTCTCACCTTTGCGTGCCGATATCAGTGCTCGTGGCTTTGACATCGTGTGTATGCGCGAGCTGACCGGTGGCATCTACTTTGGTCAACCCAAAGGCCGTGAAGGTTCAGGCGAGCAAGAAAAAGCGTTTGATACCGAGGTGTATCACCGTTTTGAGATTGAGCGTATCGCACGCTTAGCCTTTGAAGCGGCCCAAGGTCGTCGTGGCCTAGTGACCTCCGTCGATAAAGCCAACGTATTGCAAGCATCCATCTTGTGGCGTGAAGTAGTGATAGAAGTGGCAAAAGATTACCCAGACGTGACCTTGAACCATATCTACATCGATAACGCGACCATGCAGCTGATCAAAGATCCGTCCCAGTTTGACGTTATGCTGTGTTCTAACTTGTTTGGCGACATTATCTCTGACGAAATGGCCATGCTGACCGGCTCTATGGGCTTACTGCCTTCTGTGAGCTTGAACGACCAAGGTTTTGGCTTATACGAGCCCGCGGGTGGTTCGGCGCCAGATATTGCCGGTAAAGGTATCGCTAACCCGATCGCACAGATTTTATCGGCCGCACTTATGCTGCGTTACAGCTTTAAGCTGGAAGAAGCCGCCACCGCCATTGAGCGCGCGGTCAGCGAAACCTTAGCCGAAGGTTTCTTCAGTGGTGATCTCTACAGCCCAGACGCGAAAAACCCAGTACAAACTACGGTACAAATGGGCGAGCACATTGCGAATCGCATTAGGAGAGCAAGCTAATGTCTAAGACCTTATATCAAAAAGTCTTTGATGCGCACTTGGTGCGTAACGAAGCAGGCGAAACACCTTTGTTGTATATCGACCGCCATTTAGTGCACGAAGTAACGTCTCCGCAAGCCTTTGATGGTTTGCGTGAAAAAGGCCGCAAGCTGCGTCGCCCAGACCGTACTTGGGCGACCATGGATCACAACGTATCCACAGAAACCAATGACATTGCCGCCTCCGGTGAAATGGCCCGCATCCAAATGGAAACGCTGGCCAAGAACTGTGAAGAGTTTGGCGTGCCTTTGTATGACTTGCACCACAAGTACCAAGGCATCGTGCATGTTATCGGTCCTGAATTAGGCTTAACCCTGCCTGGCACCACTATCGTGTGTGGTGACTCCCATACCGCCACTCACGGTGCTTTTGGCGCCTTGGCATTTGGTATTGGCACCTCAGAAGTTGAGCACGTGATGGCCACGCAAACCCTGAAACAGGGTCGTGCAAAAACCATGAAAATCCAAGTTAATGGCGCGCTTAAGCCCGGCATTAGCGCTAAAGACGTGGTGTTGGCCATTATCGGCAAGGTCACCCACGCGGGTGGTACCGGTTATGTAGTGGAATTCTGCGGCAGCGTGATTGAGGCGCTATCCATGGAAGCGCGCATGACCATCTGTAACATGGCCATTGAGCTGGGCGCGAAAGCCGGTTTAATCGCCCCCGACCAAACCACCTTTGATTATTTGCAGGGCAAGCCATTCGCGCCTAAAGGTGAGGACTGGGATAACGGCGTCGCTTATTGGCAGACGTTGAAGTCTGATGCTGATGCTAAGTTTGATGCCGTGGTTGAGTTAGACGGTGCCGATATCGCACCGCAAGTAACTTGGGGCACCAACCCAGGTCAGGTGATGGGCATTAATGAGACCATTCCTGTACCCGCCGACATGACCGATGTCGCCGAGCGTCAAACCGCCATTAAGTCACTGCAGTATATGGCATTAGAAGGTGGCACCAAGCTGACCGACGTTAGCGTAGACAAGGTGTTTATTGGCTCTTGTACTAACAGCCGCATCGAAGACTTGCGTGCTGCAGCCGCCATCGCCCAAGGCCGTAAAGTCGCCGCCGGCGTACAAGCGTTAGTGGTACCAGGTTCACAGCAGGTGAAAGCTCAAGCCGAAGCTGAAGGCTTAGATAAGATCTTTCTCGAAGCGGGCTTTGAGTGGCGCTTGCCTGGTTGCTCCATGTGCTTAGCCATGAACAACGACCGTTTACTGCCCGGCGAGCGTTGTGCTGCCACCAGTAACCGTAACTTCGAAGGTCGCCAAGGCCGCGGTGGTCGTACGCACTTGGTGAGCCCTGCCATGGCCGCTGCCGCTGCCGTGTTCGGACACTTCGTCGACATTCGTGATTTATAAGGGGTTTTAGAGATGAGCGGATTTAAGCAATTAACCGGTATTGCCGCCCCTTTGGATGTGGCGAACGTGGATACGGATCAGATTATCCCTAAGCAGTTCTTACAAAAAGTAACGCGCTCAGGGTTTGGTAAGCATTTGTTTCATGACTCACGCTTCTTAGATGAAGCCGGTGAGCAGCCTAATCCTGAGTTTGTGCTCAACCAAGCCCCGTTTGATAAAGCGGTGATCTTGTTGGCGCGCGAAAACTTTGGTTGCGGCTCTAGCCGTGAACACGCCCCTTGGGCACTGAGCGATTTTGGCCTAAAAGCGGTAATCGCACCTAGCTTTGCCGATATTTTTTATGGCAACGCTATTAACAACGGCATGGTACCGGTTAAGTTAACCGACGCCGAAATGGACGCACTGTTTGCTCACGTGAAAGCGACCCCAGCGGCCGACGTCACCGTCGATCTAGAAGCCTTGGAAGTGCGCGTAGGTGATCTTAATTTCTCGTTTGAAATTGATGAATTTCGCCGCTACTGCCTGCTCAACGGCCTAGATAGCATAGGTCTGACTTTGCAGCATCAAGCACAAATCGACGACTTTGAAGCACAGCAACCTAGCTGGCTGTAAGTTTGTTGGTTTAAATATAATGCTAATTAAAACGCCGACGAAGGTCGGCGTTTTTTATGGCTCTGTTGGTAGGTGTTCTATTGGTAAGTGTTCTAACTGTAGAATTTGCCGCTTAAGCTCTGCGGTTAATACCTTCTTCTTACCGGTGTTTTTATCCAACATCACCACTCGTGCTGAACCCTGCGTAGTTACTTCACCCTGCTGCAAGCTTGTAACTTGATAACTCATGCTAAACCCACATTCGCCAACTTCGCTCACCTTTGCCTCCACCAATAAGGTATCGGGAAAAATAACCGGCCGCCGATAGCGAGCGCTGGTTTCTGCGACCACCGGCATCACTTGTTCACTCGCTAATAACTTCATCAAACCAATGCGCTGAAAGTACTCAATGCGAATGGTTTCAAAATAGCGAAAATACACCACGTTATTCACGTGTTGCAGTGCATCCATGTCGCCCCAAGCCACAGGGATTTTCAGACTGACTGGAAAACCCGTGCCGTTTATCACCATCGTATATCGTGCCTCTTAATCGTACTTTACCGTATCTGTTATCTTACTTCGGTTAGCGTGAGTGCCACCATATCGGTTCTTTCACCAGCGTCGACGCGCAACACTCTGGCCATGGCCTTTAATGGCTGTACTTGATTGTCTGCCGAAGGCACCACTAGCTGCCATTCCTCACCGATCTGGCATTGACCATTGGAGACTTCCATCAGCACCCCTTGTGCGCTCAAATTACGACAGACTCCTTCAATGCGAGATTGGGCAGTGGCAAGAATAACCTTGGTATTGAGCTGCATACGATTAAATACCCGCTGTTCTTCCTTGGTTAACATCATGTTTTACTTTCCTTGTAAGTTTGTGATCCCTAAGACACTGGTTTAGCTAAAAAAATAGACCTACAATACCTTCAACTTCAATCGTTATAGCTCATTCATGCGCAGTGGCTAAATCTCCCTCTGCGACTACTGTTGACCTTATTTTAGTCAGCAATGCCGCCCGTTTACGTGGTGGCCCTTTCCTTCATTAGGAGTGCTCTGTGTATAAATTATTACCCTTGCTGATGCTATTAGTGGCCGGCTCCGCATTTGCGAAGCAAGAAACACTGACCATTTATACATATAGCTCATTTGCATCTGATTGGGGGCC
Organism: Oceanisphaera sp. IT1-181; assembly: GCF_033807535.1. Classification (NCBI taxonomy): domain Bacteria; kingdom Pseudomonadati; phylum Pseudomonadota; class Gammaproteobacteria; order Aeromonadales; family Aeromonadaceae; genus Oceanisphaera; species Oceanisphaera sp. IT1-181. Next base: position 336,480 of record NZ_CP136856.1, on the reverse strand, counting down.
AGGACCGGCAATTAAGCAGGCTTTTGAAGCTGAATGTGACTGCCAGCTTAAATTTGTAGCACTAGACGACGGCGTTTCTATCCTTAATCGGTTGCGCCTAGAAGGTAAACACAGCAAAGCCGATGTGATTTTAGGGTTGGATGACAGCTTATTAGCCGCGGCCAAAGCCACCGATTTATTGGCCGAACACCAGCAAACTCTCCCTGCACTTAGCGTGCCGAATGGTTGGTCCGACTCGGTATTTTTGCCCTACGACTATGGCTATTTTGCTTTTATTTATAATGCCGAAAAACTTAAAAACCCGCCGCACAGCTTTGCCGAATTACTCGAGCGCCCCGAGCTCACTATTTTGTATCAAGATCCACGCACCAGTACCCCCGGCCAAGGTTTAATGCTGTGGGTACAAAAGCTCTACGACGAGCAAGCGCCAAGCGTGTGGCAAAACCTAGCTCAGCGTACGGTGGCCGTCACCAAAGGTTGGAGTGAGTCTTATGGTATGTTCTTGAAGGGTGAGGCCGACTTAGTGCTGTCTTACACCAGCTCGCCGGCCTATCACATTAGCGCCGAGCAACAGCATCAATATAAGGCGGCAAATTTTAGCGAAGGTCACTATCTACAAGTAGAAGTGGCCGCCGTCTTAAAAACTAGTAGCCAACCCCAGCTAGCCCGCCAGTTTATGGCCTTTATGCTGACTCCGGCATTTCAGCAGCACGTAGCTAGCGGCAACTGGATGTATCCGGTGATCGACACCCTCTTGCCCGACAGTTTTGCAGAGCTAACCGTTCCTGAGCAGGCGTTAAGCTTTAGCACAGAGCAAGTATCAAAGCAGCGCAGTCAGTGGCTAAGAGCCTGGCGTAACGCCGTCATCCGCTGATGACTAAGCGTAACTGGTGGCTACCCGGCAGCTTAAGTCTATTCGCCATCCTGCTGCTGACTGCGGGTCCCATCACGGCATTGCTCCTGCAAAGCCGCGAGCACGACTTAGGAGCCTTATTAAACGATAGCTACCTTGTGCATATCATTTGGTTTAGCTTCTATCAGGCGCTGCTCTCAACCCTGCTTAGCCTGCTATTAGCCATACCTTTGGCGCAAGCCTTATCACGGCGCCGCTTTATCGGTCGTACTCTGCTATTACGCTTATTCGGTCTATCACTGGTGTTGCCGGTGATCTTAGTGGTGTTTGGCATAGTCACGGTACACGGCCGCCAAGGCTGGGTGAACCAGTTACTGCACGCTTTTGGCTTAGAATCTGTAGGCTACCTTTATGGCTTAACTGGCATCTTATTGGCGCATATATTCTTCAATATGCCCTTGGCTGCGCGAATATTACTGCAAGCCATAGAGAGTATTCCCGCTAGCCAGTGGCGCATTGCCAGCCAATTGGGTTTTAACGGTTGGCAATTATTTTTACGCCTAGAATGGCCGATGATGCGCAGTGCACTGCCTGCGCTTGCCAGCATGATCTTTATGCTTTGCTTCACCAGTTTCGCCACCGTAATGGCGCTAGGCGGCGGCCCTAAATCCACCACCTTAGAAGTCGCCATCTATCAAGCGATACGCTTTGATTTCGACCTGCCCTACGCCGGTATGCTGGCCTTATTGCAACTGTTGTTTTGCGCCAGTTTCTTACTGCTGCAATATCGTTTTACTTCCCGCTCTACTGCCGTCCAGCCTAGTAATCTGGGGCTAATCGCTCGCCCAGATCGCCACCAATTAAGTTTACGATTGTGGGACACGTTAGTCTTAATCTTGTGCTTAGCACTGTTTTTGCCACCGCTGCTGGCCATTATCAGCAGTGGTTTAAATCCTAAACTCGTCGCCGCCCTAAGCTCGGCCCAGCTCTGGCATGCCACACGCACCTCTCTACTGATTGCTTCGGGGGCGGCGCTGTTATCTATGCTGTTTACCGTGAGCCTGCTGATCACTAGCCGCCACCTTCGCTTGCAGTTACAGCGTCGACGCAGTGCCGCGCTGATGGAAGCCATCGGCTCCATTATCTTGGTGCTACCGGCGGTGGTGTTATCAACCGGCTTGTTTATTATGCTGCGCAACGTGGCCGATGTGTTTACGCTGGGGCCAATACTGGTGTTATTAGTGAATGCCTTAATGGCGTTGCCCTATGGCCTGCGCGCCTTACAAGCCCCGATGGAGCGAGTCAGTCGCCAGCATCACAAACTGTGCGAGAGTTTAGGCATTAATGGCTGGGCACGCATTAAACAAGTGGAGTGGCCACTGTTACGAAAATCCATGGCGCTCACTTTTGCTTTGGCCATGATGTTATCGCTGGGCGATTTGAGTGCCATTGCCTTATTTGGCAGCCAGTCACTACAAACGCTGCCTTGGCTGCTATATCAGCAGCTGGGTAATTATCAGCTTACCGAAGCCAGTGCCACGGCATTGGTGTTACTAATGTTAAGCCTAGGATTATTTATGTTGATTGAGGGTGTATTGGGAGGCAAAGATGCTGCAACTAACTGAGCTCTGTGCTCGCTACCCAGAGCTTGATCTTAACTTCACCTTGTCCGCCAAGGCAGGAGAGATAACCGCACTCATTGGTCCCAGCGGCGCAGGAAAATCCACGTTACTAGCCATGATTGGAGGCTTTTCGCCTATTGATTCGGGGGACTTACTATTTAATGGCCAATCCTTAAACGCACTATCCCCAGCCGAACGACCGATCACTACGCTATTTCAAGACCATAATCTTTTTTGGCATCTCAGTGTTTATCAGAATATTGCGATTGGCTTATCTCCCTCTCTCAAGCTCAACGCCGCACAAGAGCAGCAGATCCAAGAGGTCGCCAGCCAAGTTGGTATCGCTGACTTACTGCAACGTATGCCAGCCTCCTTATCCGGAGGCCAACAACAAAGAGTGGGCTTAGCGCGCAGCTTAGCTCGTCGACGCCCTATCTTGCTATTAGATGAGCCTTTCTCTGCTCTCGATCCCGCGTTGCGCTATGAGTTATTGGCGCTGTTACGCAGCCAAGCGGATCAACTGCAGCTCACCGTTCTGCTGGTCACCCATCATCCGGAAGAAGCGGCACGGATAGCAGACCAATTGGTGTTTATTCATCAGGGGCGCATCTTGGAGCAAGGAAACGGGGAGCTATTATTAGCCCCCCGCACTTCAGAATTAGCCGCTTATCTGGGTCAAGGTGGTAATGGAAGATGATAGATAAGCTGTGCACTTATTCTTTATTTTTTACTTCAATTTAAAGATTTTCTTCTGCAAACGCCGCCAAACGGCTGCGCATCACACCATTGAGGTAGACGTTAGCACTGCCCTCAAAGTCTTTAAAACGCTCCACTATATAGGTTAATCCTGAAGTGACGGGCGTTAGGTAATTAGAATCTATTTGTGCCAAGTTACCAGAGCACACTATTTTCGTGCCTTCTCCACAACGAGTAATAATAGTTTTTAATTGCGAGGCGGTTAAGTTCTGACATTCATCCAGCAACACGAAGGTATTTTGAATACTACGGCCCCGCATAAAATTGACGGATTTAAACTGCAGGTTGGCTTTATCCATAATGTATTTTAGTGAGCCCTCCATACACTCGTCTTGCTTGTGCAGCACTTCCAGTGTATCGGTAATCGCCGCTAGCCAAGGTGCCATTTTTTCTTCTTCAGTACCGGGTAAGAAGCCAATACTTTCGGCGATTTCTGGCGTATTGCGCGTGACGATAACTTTATCGTAAATGCCCTTTTCAATGGTCATCTCTAGTGCCGCAGCCATCGCCAGTAGCGTTTTACCACTGCCTGCGGGGCCGGTTAAAATCACTAATTCAATATTGGGATCCAATAATGCATCCAAAGCCATGGCCTGATAAATATTCTTCGGCTGTATGCCCCAAGCTTTACGGCCCATCATGCGCTCGCGCCCCAGATCCACGAAGCGAACCTTATTACCCAATTTTTCTAATACGCGCCCAGCAAAGTCATCGGTATCATCTATCAGATATTGATTTATATGCGCACCCGGCAGCAATTCATCGGCGACCGTATGGATAACTTCGCGCCCACGAGTTTCACTGTCACACTCGCCCACTCGCTCCCAAAAACTGTTTTCCTGATGATAAAATCCCTTAGCTAATAAACGAATATCATCCACTAATTGATCGGAGCGATAGTCCTCAACATACTTCAGCCCTGCCCCTTTGGCTTTTAAGCGCATATTGATGTCTTTGGTCACCAATACGGTTTTACTGTCGGGAAATTGGTATTGCAGATACAACGCCGTGTTAATGATGCGATTATCCGCTTCATCATCGGTAAACATCGCATAACCTTCAGGCAAGTGCTTATCGGTAACGATAGCAATTGAGCCTGATGCCTCTTCTCCTAACTTTCCTAAAGGGACACCGGCGATGATTTGATCCGGTGTGGCGTCATGAAACAGGCTCTCCAAGGTTCTAATCGCGACTCTGGCATCTCGGCTCACGTCTTTTTGTCGATCTTTGATGCGATCCAGTTCTTCCAGCACCGTCATGGGTATCAAAACTTGGTGTTCATTAAAGGAATAAATAGAAAGTGGCTCATGTAAGAGCACATTGGTATCCAGAATAAAGCGTTTACGGGCATTATCATCCATAGACCTGCTCCCTCGGGCTTAGCCCTTTTATAGTCACCACTTAATTTAGCATCGCAATGCAATCACTTAATGACAACCTAACGCTATGACGTTTCTTACTTTTCGGCAAGGTTTAGCGGCTAATGGCTAGCTATGATTGAGCGTTGCCTCACTAAACGAACACAAGCAGGGCAGACTTCGTTTTTGTAGTTGCGACTTTGAACGGAGAGATATTTCGAGAGGGCAAAAATACAACAGTCGATGTTTTTTTAGCTTATTGCTAAATTTCAGACAAAAAAAGCCCGACTCTTTCGAATCGGGCTTTTTTAATTGGTTGCCTGGCATGGCCAGTCCCTTATTCAGGGTAAAAGGCAGAGCTCGGGTCGCGAAGTACTGCAAAGCGCTGCTTTTCCGGGCGTGCTTCGGCCACCTTTCACCATAGAGAAGTCGCTACGCTCCGCAGTGTCTACCTTACCATGTAAAAGTGTGTGCGCTGCAGACGTGAAAAAGCCCTTCACATCAGTGAAGGGCTTTTTGAATTGGTTGCCTGGCAGTGACCTACTTTCACATGGCAGCTGCCACACTATCATCGGCGCGGCTGCGTTTCACTACTGAGTTCGGCATGGGATCAGGTGGTTCCACAGCGCTATGGCCGCCAGGCATAAATTGTAATCTGGAGAGCTGAATTTGTTAGTCTGAAATAATTTAAGTCGCCTTGTTACGCAAGGTCTCACACTTCTTGGGTGTTGTATGGTTAAGCCGCACGGGTAATTAGTACAGGTTAGCTCAACGCATCGCTGCGCTTACACACCCTGCCTATCAACGTTGTAGTCTCCAACGGCCCTTCAGAGGGCGTAAAGCCCTAGGGATGACTCATCTTGAGGCTCGCTTCCCGCTTAGATGCTTTCAGCGGTTATCGATTCCGAACGTAGCTACCGGGCAATGCATCTGGCGATACAACCCGAACACCAGGGGTTCGTCCACTCCGGTCCTCTCGTACTAGGAGCAGCTCCTCTCAATCATCCAACGCCCACGGCAGATAGGGACCGAACTGTCTCACGACGTTCTGAACCCAGCTCGCGTACCACTTTAAATGGCGAACAGCCATACCCTTGGGACCGACTTCAGCCCCAGGATGTGATGAGCCGACATCGAGGTGCCAAACACCGCCGTCGATATGAACTCTTGGGCGGTATCAGCCTGTTATCCCCGGAGTACCTTTTATCCGTTGAGCGATGGCCCTTCCATACAGAACCACCGGATCACTATGACCTACTTTCGTATCTGCTCGACCTGTCCGTCTCGCAGTTAAGCTGGCTTATGCCATTGCACTAACCGTACGATGTCCGACCGTACTTAGCCAACCTTCGTGCTCCTCCGTTACTCTTTAGGAGGAGACCGCCCCAGTCAAACTACCCACCAGGCACTGTCCGCAACCCCGATAAGGGGCCTACGTTAGAACATCAGACATACAAGGGTGGTATTTCAAGGTTGACTCCATAGCAACTAGCGTCACTACTTCACAGTCTCCCACCTATCCTACACATGTAGGGCCAATGTTCAGTGCCAAGCTATAGTAAAGGTTCACGGGGTCTTTCCGTCTAGCCGCGGGTATACGGCATCTTCACCGCAAATTCAATTTCACTGAGTCTCGGGTGGAGACAGCGTGGCCATGATTACACCATTCGTGCAGGTCGGAACTTACCCGACAAGGAATTTCGCTACCTTAGGACCGTTATAGTTACGGCCGCCGTTTACTGGGGCTTCAATCAAGAGCTTCACCCGAAGGCTAACCCCATCATTTAACCTTCCAGCACCGGGCAGGTGTCACACCGTATACGTCCTCTTACGAGTTTGCACAGTGCTGTGTTTTTGATAAACAGTTCCAGCCACCTGGTCACTGCGGCTG